>NZ_JAUBRO010000002.1:0-226369 GCF_036701945.1 Microcoleus sp. MON1_C1
GTCATCAACCGCGCTAACTTGGGTATGGAAGTAATGCACGAGCGCAATGCTCACAACTTCCCGCTCGACTTGGCTGCAGGTGTTACAACTCCCGTAGCAATGGTTGCTCCTTCTATCAACGGCTAAGTTTTAGCTTTTGATTGATAAAAAGCGCTCCTAGAAATAGGGGCGCTTTTTGTTTTGGGAAAAATAAAAATATTTTTACCGGCATAAACTCCTCTCAACTATTTTATTAAGGTACATTGCTCTAAGTGACAGTAGAGCATATTATCTGTGTTCGCCCTACCTCCTCACTGGCTGAAATCCCTGCACAAAACTCACCCAGCGTGGTACTTTATCACCTGTAATATCTAGGATGGGAATGTTGAAACTTCTGACAGCGGGGCGACCTACTTCACCAGCCGAAAAAGTCACATTCGTAGGTTCCGACTTACCTAAACCATAGGCACTAGCTATTTGATTAGCAAGTCGGCAGGTTATTTCAAAACTTCCCATATTAATCCTGCCAGCTCCAGCCGCGTAATTCCAAGTAATACCGGGTGTTAAATTCTCTTGTTGACACATAAAGTGGGTGACTTCAAACATTTTGGCAATGTGAACGTCATATCGCCTTAAGCGTCCTCCATACGCCGATGCTGTGGTATCGCTTTCTGGTACTACAATCGATCCAAATCCTTCGTCAAAACCAAGCTTCATCGGGAGTGCTGTGGAACTTGTAAGCGGTTGACTCGCTTGGGGTTGTACGCGAGTCGATGACATCTGTACTGGTTTGACAAATTGACTATTAGCGCGAACGAAACAACCTTGCGCTGCACCAGCAGGGTAGCTTTTTCCTACAAAAAGCCAAGGTAAACCCCTGGTATCGTTGAAAGTACCCGCAGAATTACTAGGAAAGCTTTCAAAACGCTGTCCCTGTTTTAAGGCACCAACTAAAGACCAATTAAAAAACTCAAATGGAGTGCGGTTGTCAGCACGCATAAGTTCTTCAAAAGAAGAATTTGTCATGCGACAATTTAACCCATTTGGGTCTGGATCTACGACTTCCCAATAAGTATGATAAGCTCTTCCCATATAATCCCCTTGATTATTAGGACTAGGGAGAGGTGCAGTAGAACCCAGCGTAGCTGTTCCTAATGCCAGAAGAGTGGAAAGAGTAATGGTTTTTAATTTTTTTAACATGAGTATCAGTTTTCAAACGCTACATCTATTGGCAATCAAATAGCGTCGCACGTCTTCAAAAATCTCGACCCCCCCTCATGGGATGAAAAGCCGATTCACACCCATATAGGCATTAATATTAAGTACAATCTCAATTAGACGTTCAACACAAAGTGCTCGATATAATAGACAAACATTCGGGTGAGATAAAAAAAACGCTTTCCCTGAATGCGACGCACGGAGACCGAGGTAGCCCCATGTAATGTTTCTGGTAGCCGCAGCTCGTCTGGATAGCGAAATTTATCTACGGTATATCCCTTATAACTCCATTCCTGACCTATGCTTTTGCTATAGTCCCTGACAAAGTGTTCCTGCTTGGTAAACACCTCCACTCCATCAGTCCTAGGATGGGCATCGGCATTATCTACAAATTGCAAGCCCAGCAATCTCCACTGCATTGATCGGCTTGCATTAAACTTCCTCAAGTCGGTTCTTGACCGATTAAAACCGTCAAGACTGACATAATTTTCATTGTTACGCTACCATCGGGAGCCGACACGCTGATTTCTGCCCCTAAAACCGCTTCATCTTGACTGCAATTACGCGCACACTTTTTTGACGCTGGGCAACTGGCTAACCTGATCCCACCACGTCCGTAGTTTTGGCGTTTGAGCCGTAATCACTTCAAATTCTGGAGTTTGGGAAAGGTAGATAAAGATAGGAATCAGATAGAAATCAGCTATGCTCGCTTGGCTGCCGAGGAGATAGGGGCTAGCCGTAGCTAGCGACTCGATCGCCTCTATAGCCTTTTGTGCAGGCGCGATCGCATTTTTGACTTTAGCCTCATCTGTGTTACCCCCCTGACTCGGCACAATCAATCGCTGAATCACAATGGTGGTAATCGCAGGGCCATAGAAATAGCTATCAATAATCGCCATGATTTGACGCATCCGAGCTTGAAGCATTGGATCGGAAAAGCTAAATTTGCGATCGCCTAAAGTGGCATCAAGGTATTCGGTAATGGCCGCCGTTTCATAAAGCAGTTCGCCATTTACTTCTAGGGTGGGGATTTTACCAAAGGGATTCTTAGCCAGGTACTCTGGGGACTGGCTTTCACCATTGAAGATATCAACGCTTTGGAGGGTATAGTCTGCGCCTATTTCCTCAAGCAGCAGACGGACGGTACGGACATAGGTACTGACGGGTGTTCCCCAAACAATAAGTTTTGACATGATTTATCGCTCCTGAATCAAAAATTTAGCTGTAGTTAAGAATACTTTACTCGCCCCAATTCCTAACGATTGACGGTACTCATATCGGGGTAGCGATCGCCCACTGCAATGCCTAATGGCAGGGCTTTGGCGAGCTGGTCTAGTTCTGCTGGAGTCAGCGTCACAGCAGCCGCTGCAATGTTTTCTTCTAAATATGTGCGGCGTTTGGTGCCTGGAATTGGCACAATGTCCTCGCCCTGGGCTAACACCCAAGCCAGGGCTAACTGTCCAGCTTTGATACCCTTAGCGGCGGCCATCTGCTCTATCTGCTCGACTAATTCCAGATTTTGCTGGAGATTATCGCCTTGAAAGCGAGGATATCGCTCGGCCCGATAGTCTCCCTCAGATAATGTGTCGAGACTCTTGATTTTGCCTGTGAGAAACCCACGCCCCAGAGGGCTATAAGGCACAAACCCAATCCCTAGCTCTCGGCAGGTGGGCAAAATCTCGGATTCTGGCTCCCGGCTCCACAGCGAATATTCAGTCTGGAGTGCCGAAATAGGATGCACTGCTTGGGCACGGCGGATCGTGGCGCTCGCGGCTTCGGAAAGACCAAGGTAGCGAACTTTCCCAGCTTGGACGAGCTTCGCCATTGCACCTACGGTTTCTTCGATGGGAGTGTTTGGATCGACTCGGTGCTGATAGTAAAGATCGATCGTATCTACGCCCAGACGCTTGAGACTGGCATCACAGCAAGAGCGGACATATTCGGGTTTGCCATTCACGCCCTTAAAGCTGCCGTCGCTACCGCGTACATTGCCAAACTTCGTGGCGATGATGACTCGATCTCGATGCCCTTTAATTGCTTTGCCGACCAATTCCTCGTTGTGACCGACACCGTACATATCAGCCGTGTCGAGCAAAGTCACGCCTAGCTCTAAGGCGCGATGAATGGTGGCGATCGATTCTGACTCATCGGCTATGCCGTAGAACTCGGACATCCCCATACAGCCGAGTCCTAGTTCCGAAACCACTAATCCTTGATTACCGAGTTTTCGCTGTTTCATGATGTTTTCCTATTACTCTCAATTTCTTGACGTGTCGGACGGACGATCATTTCATTCACATCACAATCACCGGGCTGCTCAATGACAATGGCATCTGCATCAATGGCGATCGCATAAAATCATTCCTGCTAGAACGTTTGAGCTATCTCGGTTGTTAGCGACTGCTGACTCCATCAGTCGTGCGTCCGCTCATTTCACTCGCGTCGATGCGGTAGATTGCGATCGCTTCTGAACGTCCCTGAGCATCAATCCAGGTTCGATTGATAGCAGGTGAGAGCGTTGGATTGCGCTCTTTGATCAGGTGCATTGCCCGATCGATGTCTTCCTGAACTGTGAGGCGGGAGGCTCGACCATTCACAATCACGCTGCGCCAATGAAGCGGATCGTGTATTTCTTCAACCTGTAGGCAGATTTCTGGATTCGCCTCTATGTCATGAGTCTTCATGCCTTCGGTTGTAAACAGGTAGATGTCCGAACCTTCGAGATAATAATTCATTGGCATCACGTAGGGTTTGCCTTCGTGTATGCAGCCCAGATGACCGTATCCTACTTGGTGTAGCAGCTCGTGTATTTCTTTTGAGCTCATTTCATCAATATCTAACATTACTTTTCTCTTAAAAATTCAGTTGATTGCTAGTATTGAAGAGAAATAGTCCCGGCTTTACATCTGTCGTTAGATGGAATCGATATGTGAAAGTCAATGATTGGACTCAGCAGCCTGTTGAGAAAGCGATCGCCTCACAAATCTTCTGCCCGCTTAATTGATGCTTTTTTACCCGCAGCTACGCTAGCAACAACCAAACAGGCCGTGACTAGGGCGATCGGCTCCAGAGTTTCACCAAGCAACATTGCCGAAGCCAGGAGCGTCAAAAATGGTTGCAATAACTGAATTTGGCCTACCCGGGCAACTCCACCAATTGCCATACCATGATACCAGGCAAAAAATGCGATGAATTGACTAATAACACTTACATAAGCAAAACCGAACCAGGCTATCGGTGAAGCTATCAAGCCTTGTTTTAAGACCACAAATATTGTTGGCAAAACCTCGAAAGGAGCTACAATCACTAAGGCCCAACTGATAACTTGCCATCCACCTAAAATCGGAGCTAATCGCCCACCTTCACCATAGCCGAAAGCAGCAGCAATTACAGCTCCAAACAAAGCTAAATCTGCGGGATGAAGCTGGCCAGCGCCACTAATAATTCCAAAAACAACAACGGTTGTACTACCGACAATGCTCGCAATCCAAAAGCGGAAATCAGGGCGATCGCCAGCTCGCAAAAACCCTGCTATCGCTGTTGCTAAAGGCAACAATCCTAACACCACAGCACCGTGGGCGGCAGGTACTTGCTGCATTGCCCAAGCCGATAGTACCGGAAATCCCAAAACAACTCCCAATCCGACAACTAATAAACTCACAAGTTGCTGTTTTGAGGGAATGGGTTGATGCGTTATCCGCAGAGTAAATGCTGCTAGTATAGCTGCTACTAATCCGCGTCCTAAACCTACAAAAAGCGGGTCTAAATCTATCACAGCGGCTCGGGTTGCCGGTAAGGTCAAGCTAAATCCAACTACACCCAAAAAACCGTAGATTAAGCCGATAGTTTCTGAATTTAAGTGAAGATTTTCCCAGTAGGATTTCATTGACTCTCCAATATGGATCAATTTACGGTGTTCTGGATCGCACCTGATCCATATTACTGCTGAACGTAGTAGTGCGACCTTATGCAGGTATAATGCTACAATAATAATTTGTGAATTTGTCTCTTTCTTAACTATGTCTTCTCTGTGTTCTCTGCGTTATAAAAAAACTAAGGTTGACACTTTACGAATATTCTATCTCTGGGAATTCTACAAAGTTCGCTTGATTTTAACTCAACTGAATATTCCCTTCACTCGCCGAGAAATTGACATTCTCAAAGGAGAAAGTTGAACTACCGAGTTTTTGCTGAAAAATCATAACGGCCGCATTCCTGTTTTAGAAATAGCATCGGGTAAATTTCTGTTTGAATCGAATGCGATTATGTTTTACTTGAGCGAAGAAACTGAGTTTTTCCCGACGGATAAATTTGAACGCGCTCAAGTTATGCAGTGGTTGTTTTTTGAACAGTACAGCCACGAACCTTTTATGGCTACTTCTCGTTTTTGGTATTTGACGGGGAAAGCTGAAGAATATCAGGAAGCACTCCAACAAAAACAAGCACCGGGTTATGCTGCTTTGGGGGTGATGGAACAGCATTTAGCAGAAAATGAGTTTTTTGCGGGCGATCGCTATACTATTGCTGACATCGGTTTATTTGCTTACACTCACGTTGCTGACGAAGGCGGATTTGATTTAACCAGATTTCCAGCAATTCAAACTTGGATCGATCGCGTAAAAAGTCAACCTCGATATATAAAAATTATATAATGAAATTAAAATGAGGCTAATTACATCAAAGCTCGAAATCTTTCATCATCTCGGATACTGTCAAAATCTCGGTTGTGTTTTGCTTCGCTTCGGCTTCGACGAGGTGCAATATCAATCGCTTTCTGTAGATTATCGATAGCCTGTCCAATCTCACCTTGTAGTGCGTAGCAGCAGGCTTTACCGTAATAGCCACTCTCATCCTTAGGATTTTGCTTAATCGCTTGTTCACACTCAGCAATGGCTTCGGTGTATCGACCAGCTCTTGCCAAAATTATGCCACGATTAGCCCTGTATAATACTTCTTTA
This sequence comes from Microcoleus sp. MON1_C1, assembly GCF_036701945.1. Classification (NCBI taxonomy): domain Bacteria; kingdom Bacillati; phylum Cyanobacteriota; class Cyanophyceae; order Oscillatoriales; family Microcoleaceae; genus Microcoleus; species Microcoleus sp. MON1_C1. Next base: position 6,156 of record NZ_JAUBRO010000002.1, read on the forward strand.
GGCTCTAAGTTAATTGCTTCATCAATGGCTGTAATAGCTTTCTCAAAATTCTTGAGAAGACTTAATGCTAGTGCTTGAATGTTCAGTGCTTGATGATTCTTAGAATCTATCTCAACAGCTCGATCGCCAGCAGCAAGGGCTTCCTCATATCGCTGTATATCAAGGAGAGCAATCCCTTGATATACCCAAGCATCAACAGATTTAGGAGCGAGGTTTAGTCCTTTTTGATAACTTTCGAGCGCTTCCTCATATCTCTCTAGATTATTGAGTGTCTTCCCTCGATTTACCCAAGCATCAACAGATTTAGGAGCGAGGTCTAGCGCTTTTTTGTAACTTTCGAGCGCTTCCTCATATCGCTCTAGATTATTGAGTATATTCCCTTGAATTACCCAATTCTTAATAGATTTCCGGTCAAGGTCTAGCGCTTTTTTGTGACTTTCCAGCGCTTCCTCATGTCGCCCTAGCTTATAGAGTGAAACCCCTCGATTTACCCAACCATCAACAGATGTAGGATCTAGGTCTAGCGCTTTTTGATAACTTTCGAGCGCTTCCTCATATCTCTCTAGATTATAGAGTGTCTTCCCTCGAGTTACCCAAGAATCAACATATTCAGGATCGAGGTCTAGCGCTTTTTGATAACTTTCGAGCGCTTCCTCATATCTCTCTAGATTGCGTAGTGCAGCCCCTCGATTTTTCCAAGCATCAACATATTCAGGATCGAGGCCAATCGCTTTTTCCAAACTTTCCAGCGCTTCCTCGTGTCGCTCTAGATTGCCTAGAGCAACACCCTGCCCAACAAAAGTGGATGCATTACCTTGATCTAACTCCAGTGCTTTCTGATAGCAATCCAGTGCATCCTTGTAAAGTTCTACACTTCCGAGTAAGTCACCAAGACTTGAAAAAAGAGTATGCTTCAGTTTCCGATGGCAGTGAGTTAATTTTTCACACTGGCTTTTCGCTTGCAACAGTGAATCAGTTCTTTCTCTGAATGTATTGCAACGTAAAGACTTATAGATCAGTCCTGCACACTTGCCTAGACTATCCTTGAGATCGCCAACATATCCCAACAGGGATTGAAGAGATACCTCAATTTGTTTTGAAAATTCCTCAGTTGCTTGTTCCGAAGGAGGATTCTCACCTTCAAATTTAATCTTGTATTTTGTTGGCGGTGTATATATAAAATTCCAGCCAAAGCTGAGAGCTCTTGCCGAATCTTTAAAAAATTTGTCTGTTGCTTTGGGAAGCAGATTCAGGTTCTCTTCACTTATCTCTGCACGAATGAAAGCAAAGGGAGCCATAAATACATCTGGTTCTTTCAGATACACTGCGGTAAAAACCTGTTCAATATATTTTTTGAGTCCTTCGTTTCCATTGCCAAAAAGATTGTAATAGAGAAACTCTGCCATCTGTTCTCGCCACCCCTCATCCTCATACTGATCGGGTAAAAACATTTCAGCAGTAACAAGTTCATCCGCTTGTTGCTTGAAGTAATTGGCTAGTAAAGCATGAGTTTTGCGAAACTGAGTTTGATCCTCCTGAAAATAGGATTTGCGAAAGACATCCCGCGCCACATCATCTAAGCGGTAGTACCCTTTGGTAAACTCAACAAAATATGAGTCTTTCAACCATTCAAAGTAACCCTCTGCATTATCGGCATCTTGTTGTAAGCCTAATTCAACGCTTCCAAGCAAATATTGAATCATCGCCCGATCGAACCATCGACAACAAGCTACCACATACAAAACTTTCCGAATCCGGGGATCTATCCCCTGCAAAAGTAATTCAGCGATCGCTTGGTTTCCTTTGGAAAAATCAGGTTCTTCACCTTGCTCTCGTTGCTTCCGTACCCAATCTAGATAATAGGGTAATCCCTGTGTTGCCTTGTAGATTTTGGCGCGTATACCGCCATTTTCAATGCCAATTTGCTTGAGATATTCCTCTGTATCCTTCCTGCTAAACTTCTTAAGTGGCACCTCAAGGAGCAACTTCCGATCCTGGTTGAGCTTGCGCCAACCCTCATCTGCTTCCAGCGATCGCCGCCCTACAACCACGAGCCTTACTGGTGCAGAAGACAACCCAGTATCTTCGACCAAATACTGCCACAGCCATTGATTCAGGTAAGACTGTGCTTTTTCATAGGTATCCAAAATCAGCACGAGCGATCGTCCTCTGCTTTGGGCAATTTGCATCAGACTTTCAGCAAATGCCTGCGTCAGTTTGGAAACAGGCTGTAACATAAGAGCCTGTAGCTCAGGCTGGTCTTTGGTCGCAGGGTGATTCCGCACTCGCTGCTCGATCCATTCTTGCAAGCTGTCTGCATCCTCTCCGATCCCTGCTAATGCAGAAAAACCTACCCCTGAAACATTAAAAGATGTCGGCTTACTTGAGGTGGAGGTCAAGCCTATTGGGCGTAGCCATATGAAGCGTTCAAACCAGCTTGTAATCTTCCTTGCTTCTTCGCTGCTAGTTGTTTCACCATCAATTGACTCATGACTCAACTTGTATAGAGTTGAGTCAAACTGCTGCTCCTTTTGTTTGAATGAATCAGCGATCTTTTCACCTCCAAAACGCTCAACAGCCTGCTCATGTACCTTTCGCATCAATTTTAGGGGAGTTTCGATATCAGGCGTTTTCGCAAAACAAATCTCCAGAAAATCAACTTGGCCTGCATGGGCATCCTTTAACCGCCCCAGTAAGGTTGTTTTACCAACTCCGCCAGTTCCGCAAATATTGAATAGCAAGGGTTGTCCATCATATTCATTGAGTGCTAAGGCAAAGCGTTCTAATAGCCTTTTCGCCTCATCTCGTTCAATGTAATGTCTATCTGGCACTCGCGATCGCATCGCAGATTGACGAGTCATCTCGGATGGAGACGACTGCTGATTCTCTTTCTTTGCTAATTGCGCCGTTTCTAGTCGTGTTTTCAGACTCTCAACTTCTTGGCGTTTGTCTTTAAGTTCCAAGTTTAGGTGTGATGGAATTGTCAAGCTGGTGTAGCCTGCTGCTTTTCTCTCTAGGTCTGCAAGCACCTTTTGGGCAATGTCCAGTATTTCTTCCAAAGTAGCGCAATCATCCATTCGATTTCCCATCCCTCAAGCGTGCTTCCAATTCTGCCACCTCTCGCCGTTTTTCCTCTAGTTGAATTCGCAGATGACCGGGTATTTCCAGCCTGCCAAAGCCAGCCGCCTGTTCTTCTAGAATAGCGAGCGATCGCTTTGCCATCGCCAAGGCTGGGGTCATCACTTCCTGATTTGTCATCACCCTAGGCAACTCTGGACTCTGGGTTTGGCTGGGCAGTCCCTTGCCGCCGCGCAACAGTGCCACTGGGAAATCCTCCGTCGCTGCATCAAAAAACGGGATTTGTTCTGCGTGACAGAGGTTACGCGCACTCTCTGGAACTGTTTTTCCCAAGTGAGTCATGACGTTGGAAATTGTGACGAGGCGATCGCCCGGTTGATTTGCCGCTCCCTTCAGCGCCTCAATCAGATGATACGTATAGAGACTGAGGATGCCATCTGGACGCACCCAAGAACTTTGATTTCCTCGTGATGAGGTGAACACCGCCCGGCCTTCCCCCTGCTTCAGGGCATCAATCACCCCTTTCGGCAACGCTGTAGGCAAAAAGTCGGCTGGCAGATCATTCTTAGCGGTAGCCATCCCCTCCGCATGACAACTATCAATGATGACCCAGAGACGTTTAGCCTTGATATTGCGTAACTTCTCACTCAAGATTTCGGCTGAAAGGGCTGTTTGTGGAATGGCTTGCTCATTAAAATCATGTTGGAGTAAGTAGTAAGCATTACTGGCGAGGTCAAACGTACCATGCCCAGAATAGTAAATGACGATCGTGGCATTTGGGTCTGCCTCTGCACGTCCTTTTAGCCAGTCCAGACCATCCAAAATGGCACTGCGAGTCGCACCCTGGTTCTGTAACAACCGGACATGATCCGGACTATTGGGATAGGCACAAAAATTTGCGTCAGTCAGCACAGCTTTGAGCGCTTGAGCATCCTTGACTGTTACAGGAAGCGAATAGCCTGGGTCAGCAGTATTGCCAACACCAATCAACAGCGCGTAACCGTGGGTAAATAGATCGGACATCTAAACAAAACTCCAGCACAAAACAACAATCCCTCAACCAGAGTTAATAATATATACTTACTCAACCCAGAATAAACTAAAAAACACAATCAAGCTACCTCAAGAATAAATTCTAGACTAAGCTGTTACTTTCAGGGCTTACTCATTATCGCTACATTTTGCCCGGTTTCGCTCGATAGCCTCGCAGCATCTGCCACTTTCAAAGCGTACAAGCTACTAGCATTATTTACGTACAAAGGCGTACCGTTTGACAAATATTCCAACACCATATCTGTATCTTTGGCAAACAAACCGCGCCGCGTCCCTACTTTGATGTTGTGCCGATTTTCTCCCTGAATTAACTGACCGGATTCAGGAGTAAAAACCAGCGTTCCTGCTTCTCCGTAGATGGTAAAAATGTTTTCCGACTGCCAAAAAGTCTCTCCTTTTCCATAAACAGCTTCAGCCACAATGCCATTGGCAAAGTGCAACTGTGCATTGCACAAACAAGCTTTGTAGAAATCCGGCTGAGTGTCCCAAAATTGAGCTTGACAGTTAACGCTTGTTACTTCTCCGAACAAATCGGTAAATCGGTGCAGTCGCGAAATTGCGCCAACTAACGGAAAGCCAAAGAGGGAATGTTGATAAGTCCACCGCTGCGGGGCTGGATGTTGAGGAGTAATAGTAAGGTAGCGGGCGTAAAAAACTTTACCGATTAATGGCAAAGATTCTTTGATTGCTTGGTGCAAACCGCCTAACAGTTCGATGTGTTCGATGTGAAGGAGTTTTTGCTTTTGGGTGGCAAGTTCGATCGCCCTTTCTGCTTCAGATACGTCTAAAGATAGAGGATATTCCACCACAACGTGCTTGTCATTTTCTAGCGCGGCCAGGACGATCGCCCCGTGATCCCGATTCACCGTACAAACAATAACCAAATCTAAATCGTCTCTTTCTACCAGCTTGCGCCAAGAAACGGCAGCTTCTGCCCCGAACCCTTGACAAAATGCTGCGGTTTTCTCTGGGCTGTGGCCGGCAACCGCTACCAAGTGCGATCGCCCATCAGCTTGAATTGTCTCGGCCCTCAACTTAGCGGCAAAACCAGTACCCACAATCCCCACGCGAATTGGAGAATTAACCGAAAAACCAAAGCGAGTATCAATATTAGTCATGGGATTTGAGATTTAAGATTTTAGATAGTTACAGACTTGCGCTGCAGGGCTTTAGGGTTCTATCGCCCCGATTTTAAGCTGTGGTTGTGGTGCGATTTATTCGATCGAGCCTTCAACACCCAAGTCTTGATGCGATCTAACTATACATTTCACCGCCTGCAGGGACTTGCCTTGCAGCAAGTCTTGCTGAAACTCGATCGACACACCGCATACCAACAACCCGGTTTTTGTACTGTAGGGCTCAAAACAGGATTTTTCCTAGAAACCGGATTATTTAGCGCAAGTCTTGCGGCAACAGTATCACAAGGCTGAACCCAAGATAGGTATAAGTAATCAAGATGAAATTAGAAAAAGTTATAACTAATCCCATTCAAATGTTTTGTAAATAAGTGTGTCAACCTCCCTTCTATCCCCTACTATCATAGAGGGAACGAACCTAAGACCTAACCTCAAAGCTAATAGAGCCTTGAAGTTTGCATTAGGAAAAATTATCAATCTTGTTGAATTTTTGAGAGGATTTAGTGCATGGCAACTTACAAAGTTACCCTCATCAGCGAAGCCGAAGGAATTAACCAGACCATTGACGTTGATGACGATACTTACATTCTTGATGCTGCTGAAGAAGCAGGACTCGACCTCCCCTACTCTTGCCGCGCTGGAGCTTGCTCCACCTGCGCCGGCAAAATCACCAAAGGCGAAGTTGACCAATCCGACCAATCTTTCTTGGACGACGACCAAATAGAGGCCGGATTTGTCCTCACCTGCGTCGCCTATCCCAAGTCTGACTGTACGATCGAAACTCACCAAGAAGAAGCGCTCTACTAAGAAAGGACGCTCTGCGTGATACCCTAAGAAACCCGGTTTCTCGTTTCCAGAATTAAGCTGAAATACGGCAATTATGTTAAGAAACCGGGTTTCTGTGTCTAACATTGCAACAAAGCCGCCAGCAGTCTGTCACTCCCAGCTATGAATTCATAGCTGTTGGAGCAGATAGCTGACCCAATAATTTTAGATTTTAGATGGCAGATTTTAGATTAACTGTGAAACCAATCTAGAATCCCAAGTCTAAAATCTAAAAGTTTTACGGCTAATATTTAGTCCGCAAAGGCGGGCTTTGTTTGTGTAGTGGCGATGATTTAAATCGCCGAGTCTTAGGCAGACTGCGATCGACTATTCGCGCCAAAATGTAATGTTATCGCTGAGCGGCACAACTTGAGCGCCGGGAAAATAAAAGCTCAGAATTTGAGATCCATTCCAGCCCAAATTAGCCAAATTGTAAGAACCAGTCTGACTCATTCCCACCCCGTGCCCGAAGCCGCCTCCGACAAAAGCATAACCGTTGAGAGTTTTGTCTGGATTGTAAATTGGTTCTAGGTAAAAAAGCGTGCTGATCGGGGGGTAAAAAGCATTGCGAATCTCGTCTTTGTCGATATCGATGGGGCCCAAGTCAGTTTGAACCTTCATTTTCAAAACTCGACCTGCGGCCGACCTTTCCACCACTTCCACTTGAGTGACAGTTTTAAGATTAGCCAGCGGGTGCTGTTTCTTCTGAAGATACTGTTTGAGAAATCCAGCAATCGCTGTCAAAGAAGCTGGTTCGCGCCACCGAAAAGTATCTTCTTTTTCCTCATTAAACCCTTTTTCCAAACTGAGAAAGCGGCGGAGGTTGTTTTCGTCAGACAAACTCTGCTTGGACAAATCCCAAATATTATTAGGCGAATCGACGATCGATCGCAAATATGGACGTTCCGCGCCCTGCCACACATCGTTAAAAGAGGCTGTCACGCCGCCGCTAGACGCGGAATAGAGCGCGTCTACTAGCTGATTTTCGTAAGTTAGCACCAAACCAGTCGTTTGGGCGATCGCCTTATCACTTTGCGGGTAAACCTCGGTCAAACCGTGATAAACTTGACAGTTAACATCAGCGCACAACTCGTAATTATCCACAGCAAACCGGCGCAAATTTCTCAGGGCGTAGGTTCTCGCTAAAATAGTTTGAGCGACAATCGCAGCGTAAGGCGAAAAAGCCCCAATTTCGTGAGGAACAACACCCCGCAAATAAGTTTCCGTCAGCACTTTATTCACCAAAGTATAAGTGCCGTAAGCATTTTTTTGCAGGTGCAAACTGCCGCCATAACGGCGAGTTTGTTGAATAGCTTTTTCGGGTTCAGTAGCTGTCGCCTCTTGGGTGGTTTGTTCCAATACCTCAATCACATTTTTCCCGGCCGTCACATCCAACTCATTGCGGTTGAAGCGAAAGCCGTTTAAAACCCAAAATGCCTGGGGTACTTGTTTAAAAACTTTGGAATCCAAAAAAGCTGTTGTGTTCCCTTGAGCTTGCAAACTTTGCAACAGCCAGCGCCGCACCAAAGGAGAGTTGTAAGTATCTCTTTTCGCCCAAACTTGCCAGCGAAAAGGTTGAGCAATTTCTACTTCTATTCCCTGGGCGCGCCACTGATTGGCGCTGTCTTCCGCACTCTCGAAACTGCGGTGGGAGCTCAGAACAACTCGTTCTTCTACTAATGGCGCTTCCAGCGGTTTCGGGGCTATTTCTAACTTGACGCTAGCAGCCGTTTTGGTTTCTATGCCTTGAGGAGTTTTGTAACTCAATGTTAAGCTGTCGCCCGGTAATGCTTTCAGCGTTAGTTTGTCGGTTGCTTTGGTGCCAAACCGCTGCACTACGCCGATTTTGATGGGTCTATTTTGGGGAGTTTGGGCGTATCCCGCAGCGCTGAAAATGGGCAACAGGCACAATGCGGTGAAAACAGTGCTAGAAATGCAGCTAAACCATTTGTAATTGGGAGTTGGAGGTGCTTGAGCGAACACGGTTATCTGTCTCGCGATAGTTGAAGATGGGGGATTTTTGATTGTACGTTAGCACATTTGGCGGCTGCTAGAGCGGGATTCCGGAAGATAGGCCAATACGCTTGAGCTAGCCGTAGGGTGTGTCGCCTGCGATAAATCCCTAAAAAAAGCGAGAATCTCGCAGCGACGCACCTTGCAAAATAGTTGTGCTCTCAGAAACCGGGTTTCTTCGTAGATTTCTCGCTACTAAACACAAAATTTCGTAGAAACCCGGTTTCTAGCCTCCCATGAGAAGCCCTGAAACTATCCAAACTTTAGGTACAGGTGCGTGGCCACTCGAAAAGTCGATATGCAAGTTGGGGATTTTCTGTCGCGATGCACCCTACAACTACTTTAAAGAGAGTATTGAAGGCGATCCATCTATGAAAAGGCATGAAAATTTGGTCAGGGAATCCTGCCGAGAAATAACCTCTAACCAGACAACCGCCAGGGAATTAATTCCCCGATCTCCCCAAAGTTACGAAGGTATGGAGCGACCCAAAAACGAAAAACAACCCTGTGCTTGACAAGGCTACACAGTAATTTTATATTCAACATAGAGAAGTCGTGAAAATATCTCGTGCAACACCAAGCTATCAAAGTTAGAATCTATCCAACGCAAAGCCAAGAACAAAAATTGGCTCAAGCGTTTGGTTGTTCGCGTTGGTGGTGGAATTTTGCCCTAAATAAGTCGATCGAGACTTACAAGGAAACAGGTAAAGGAATAGGAGAAGTAGCGCTAAATGCCATATTGCCCAAACTCAAGAAACAAGAAGAAACATCTTGGTTGGCTGATTGCTACAGTCAGGTATTGCAGGCTACTACTCTCAAATTAGTTACAGCTTATAAAAACTTCTTTGAGGGTCGAAGCCGATTTCCGAGATTCAAGTCAAAGAAAAGTAAGCAATCTATTCAATACCCTCAAAACGTCAAAATATTAGCCAATAACACTATTAAGATTCCTGGTGAAGTCGGGGAAGTGAGAGCTAAGATTCATCGACAGATTGATGGAAAAGTCAAAACCGTTACCGTGAGCAAAACACCTGCTGGAAAATATTTTGCCTCGATATTGCTTGAGACGGAGGGAGAAAAGCCACGGAGTTCAACTGAGGGCAATGTAATAGGTATTGACTTAGGCGTTAAGGACTTTGCAGTAACTCACGATGGAGAGAAAGTATCTAAATATAGCAATCCCAAACATTTAGCTGGGCATGAAAAAAATCTCAAGAGGAAACAGCAAAAATTAGCCAGAAAAGAAGATGGTAGTAACTCAAGGTTCAAAGCAAAAAAAATAGCCGCTAGGGTATACGAGCGAGTATCAAACGCACGTCAAGATTTTCTACACAAGCTTTCGCATAAGCTAGTCAACGAAAACCAAGTTGTAGTAGTAGAGAATCTTAATGTCAAAGGCATGGTGCGAAATCATAACTTAGCTAAAGCAATATCTGATTGTGGATGGGGAATTTTCACTAATTTTCTAGCCTATAAATTAGAACGTAAGGGTGGAAAGTTAGTAGAGATAAATAGATGGTTCCCTAGTTCCAAACTCTGTTCTAATTGTTTCTATCAAATAGATGAAATGCCGCTGGATGTAAGGGACTGGACTTGTCCCCATTGTGGCACTCATCACGATCGAGATGGAAACGCTGCTGCAAATATTAGAACAGAAGGAATCAGAATGCTACAGACGGATGGAACAGCCGTTTCTGCTGTAGGAGGGGAAGTAAGACCTCATAGCGGGCGTCAGTCTGTTTTGAGGCATTCGCCTGTGAGTACAGAAGCCCCCATCAAGCCGCTTGCGGTTAATGGCGGGTAGTTCACATTCTTGTATCAGCTTGCCTGTTAGATCGCTCTATTTGATTATTTCCCAACTCAAACAGTCTCAAAGCATCACTTGGCGACCACTCTAATTTGGTCAGTTTCTATGCTTGGTGTAGTTGTTGTTACGCTACTCCTCTTATAATGATATCGGCCATTCTAATGCTAAACAGAATTATATTAATAATACTAAAAATAGTCAGAATTTTGAAACTTCTCTTTAGTTTTGCTAACGACTCTTCTGATTCCTCTTGTATTTGATCGCGATATTTTTTTAATTCCTCTAGGACTTCTTTGGCGCTCTTATTTAAAGCTTTAGCCTCCTTAACATTTTCCCTTATTTCTAGTAATTTATTAGCATTTTTCCATTGGCGGACAAAAGGCACTAAATAATCGTGAACAAGTTGGTAGCGTTTCGGGGTTCCCGGCACTTCTAATACCAATCCCGATTTAACGATTATCTCTAAAACTAACTCTAATTCTACTAACTCTATTCGTAAATATGCTGATAATTCAGCCAAAGTTTTCTGAGGACGAGTATTGTTTTCATCCGTCAGCAAGTACAAGACAACTTCGGCAATATATTGATTCTCCTCCTTACCACAATCTGCGATAACTTCATCTAAAAACTCCTCAACCAGTTTGAGCTTAGCCTGACTGCCAAGTTGCTGATATTCACCCAGTTGAGTAATCTGCCGTTTTTCCAATTGCGTCCCCACAATTTGCAACTCAATCGGCCGCACTTCGCCAAGTTTACCTGCTAAATCTTCTACCAGGGCGTTTGCCAAACCTTCAGAAAAATCAAGTTGAGACCTTTCTGTTAAGGTTTGGAGAACAATTTTAGCATCGGGTATAGAAAAATTACCCAAGTAATAGCAAATACTTTTATTGAGAAGGTCGTTATCAATCATCGATAAATTGGTCGTGCGATCCCATTCTAACAAGTAGAAAAGATAATCTTCCCGCAGCGAGAGGATAATTTTGAGCTCACCAATCTGATTTACACATTCAGCCAAAAAATCATATAATTCTCTCCTGCTACTTTGGTCTTGATAAGCAAAGAAAAATTCCTCGAACTGGTCAAAGATTAATACCGTTAATAAATTGCGATTTTGATTCAGTCGTAACTGTTCCAGAATAGCTGTCGGCGTGTCAATAGGAGTAGATAAACTCTCACCTCTTAATTTTGCAATTCCCGATCGCAAACACTGACCGCAATCCATCACCCAATCATGATAAGACTGCAATAAAATAGGCAATACGTCCCGCGCGTCAAAAGTTGTAAGTTGCAGGGCTGGAACTAACCCCGCTTGAATAATCGAACTTTTTCCTACTCCAGATTGTCCGTGAATGATTGTCAGCTTGCAAGCAGGTGTACCTATCCGTTCAATTATCCGTTTAACATCCTGCAAACGCCCGGAAGCGGCGACAATTTCCTCAACAATTTCAGCTTTTGACTCACCTGATTCTAAAGCAAGATTAATTGTTTGTTGCGGCGGCTGCAAACGGCCGACGCCAATAAAAGCTTGCAGTCGATATTTGATTTTAACTTCCTGTTGTTCTAGTTTTAAATCAAATGCTTTTAAATATTCGCTTTGCTCAAAATAGAGAGTTCTCAACTCTTCTAAAATCCTCAGATAAAGCTGCACATCATCTTGAGGATGCGTATTGTCTTTAGCCGCTTCTAAGTTTTTAACAGCCTCGGACTGTTGACTGAGATTTCGCTGCGCTTTTGCCAAAAGTAACAGATATAAACCAGTCTCTTTTTTGGCGGCTTCTGCTTGTTCTAAAACAGACAATGCTGATTTAGCTAATTCGCAAGCTTTTTCCCACTCATAACGTTGCAGCGCTACCTCAGCCAAAAAGCCGTAATCTTCAGCTACTTGACTCGGAGTGCCACAATTTTCGTGCATTTCTAAGGCTTTGACTGCTAAACTTTGCAACTCTTCCCAAGCTTGTAAAAGTCGCAGCACTTCGCCAAGTTCGCTAATACATTTAGCCGCTAAATCATTTCGTTGTGCTTGCTCAAGACTATGCAGAGATTGCTGCAAATATTTTCTAGATCTTTGCCAATAATCCTGACTTCCAGCGCGGTGCAATTCAGCTTGGCGGTTGTAAGCTTGAGCAATTTTATGGCAGACAATTCCTTGTCTTTCTAACGGGTAATTTTGCTGCCAAAATCTCAAACTTTCCTCATAATGTTCGAGCGCTAAATTTATTTTATTTTTATGAAATGCAACTAAACCCCCAATAAATAGCCAACTTGCTTGCAATTCTGGGTTTAATGTTTCTCCCAAACTTGACAGGTCATTCCTCAGCGACTCAATTTTACAGTCATCTAATTTGAAATTCTCAACATTAGCAAAAGCTTGCTCTGCTTTTTGCCACAACAAATTCATCAAATTATCGGGCGGTATTGTAAACTGAATGGGAGGAGGAGCCCAAGACTTCAAATCGTTAGCCGAGCGACTGAATTTAGACAGTACGGAATCCGTCACCCATAATATCAAAGGAAAAGCAAAATCTTGCTTGAATTGATCTCGCGCTCTATTCGCCCCAGCTAGCAGGTCATCAAGAGCAACCACCGATTCGATACCGACAATTATTAAAGCTTTCGGCGGTTGCTCTTGGACGGCATTGAGAATGGCGTGATAAAGTGTTTTGGTGGCAGGCTCAGGGGCTAATTCTTGATATTCCACAGTCGAGCGATCGCGCAATTTTTCCAGCATTGCAGAACGCAAGCTAGCATAATTGCAGCGCACTATAGTTAAAGAAAACTTTCCTTGAAATCGGGCGATCGTCCGTACCAAAGTAGAGAGCGATCGCTCATTTTCTGCTGCAATATCTTTGGCTAGATTTGAGTTTACCATAATCTCACGAATTTTGCTGCTGCCACTGCTTAAATTTGTCAGTTTCCATCAACAGCGGATGCAACGCAAACCAAATTCCTTGAAGGTCTACATATTCAAAAACCCACAGGTTTCGCAGCAAATCTTGGTATTCTTTATGTCCCTTAATGCTTTGTTCTTTCACCACCTTAAAGAGTAATTCCCACTCATCATTATCAATGCCACGGCTCAGACTGTCGCGGGCACTGCGAATCACTGATTTCAACACAGTTTGCGAAATAGGAGGGTCATCTTGCTGCAAGCAACCAAACAGGATTCCCATCAAGTTTCGCAGATGACCTCCGCTGACTCGGCACAATTCATCTAAAGTTTCAGGACTGTCAAAAACTTGGGTAATTAATGTGATATGTTCCTCGGTTGGCACATCGGGAAAAGCCCGCGACATCACCATGCGCCGCAGCAAATTCATCCCCTCAAAACATTCGCTGCCGTCTCTATTCTTTACTGGTACCATCGGCAAAACTTGCGGGTCAACTCCGCCCCCCAAGCGATTTTTTAATATTTCACTTTCATTTCCAAAAATCAATCCCAGCGGTAGGGTATAAACTAAATGGCAATTCAGTTTCCGCAACTGATCGCCCCGGTCAATAAAGATATATTCTGGCAACAGTCGCCCCGCTGCATTGAGTCGAAAATCTACCCGGTCTAAGTTGTCAACAATCACCACCAATCCTCTTTTACCCCGCTGCTTTAGCTGATTAATTGCTACATCAATAATTTCTTGATTAATCAGTTCTAACATTTTATTAGCTTGCGGTTCCATGTACTGTCTCAGTTTAGATCGCAAGTCGGGATTGCTTTTAGTTTTGGCAGTGATTTTGGCGATGCCTAAAGGTAAAGAAAATTCCAGATTTCCCTCTGTATTGCCCTTGACTTTATTGCCAAAAAGTTCTCCTTCAGCTTCTAAAGTCATAGGAGTCTGTAAAAAATTCCAACTGTTTTTTAAGAATTCTTTAAAGCCTTGGGGCTGCAAGGAAATTTTGTCCTCTTCCAAGCTTTGCGTGACTCGCCGTGCGATCGCTAACATGATATCTGTCAAATCGAGATCCATTTCATCGAGGTCTTGTGTTGACTCCAAGTAAACTACATGAAATCCCTGATCTGTCAACTCTTTTTGCAGTCGCGACAATTCAGTAGACTTGCCACAACCAATATGTCCGGTAAATAATTGGCAAGTCGGTTTATCTCGTGCCAGACGGGTAATTGTTCGTTTGAGTATGTCAATAATTTTCCCGCCGCGCACCTCAGCAAAATCAATGTAGTAGCGAATATCTTCTGAATTTCCAAACTTGAGGGAGTGACTGGGATTGCAGGCGTCGCAGAATCGATCGAAATCTAGGTTCATAAAATTTTATAAATTAGTTTTTGTAGTTATTGTAGGGTGGGTCAGGGCTGAATGTTATTACCAGAGACAAAACAATTTTCCGGGTAAGCACCCTACGGTTAGTTAGCTGACCACCCATACGTCGAAGACTATTAGTGTGAACCTGGATGCTGTTTCCAATATTGGTAGGCGGCATAGGCCAAGGTGACAGCGCCGGTGACAATGGCCGCTTCATCGACCTCAAATTGCGGGTGATGGAGGGGATAGTTCGGTTTGTCAGTCAGTCCCACTCCTAAGCGAAACATGGTTCCCGGTGCGTGTTCTAAGTACATCGAAAAATCTTCCGCGCCGAGGGATGGTTCTGGTAAAATTTGGACGCGCGATCGACCTAAAGCTTCTAAAGCCGCAGTTTCGACTAATTGCGTGAGTTTTGGGTCGTTTTGGACTCCGGGCACGCCGCGCTTGTAGGTGAGTTCGTACTTAGCGCCGTAAGTCGCGCAAACGCTAGAAACAATTTGTTCGATCCAAGCCGGCAGTTTTTCGTGGGTTTCCGGATGGAGCGATCGCACAGTTCCCAATAATTTTACTCGATCGGCAATCACGTTCGGCGCTCGTCCGCCGTTAATTTGCCCGATCGTCAAAACCAGTGGCCTCAAAGGATTTTGCGTGCGACTAATGGCCTGCTGCAAAGTGGTAATTATCTGAGAAGCAATCCAAATTGCGTCGATCGCCTCGTGGGGACGCGCACCGTGGCCGGATTCGCCCATCACAATCAATTCTATGTCATCTGCCGCCGCCGTCAGTGCCCCGTGGCGAATACCGATGCAACCGCCGGGAATCGTCGGAAAAACGTGCACTCCGAGGATGCCGTCAACATCTTCCATCGCCCCATCTTTAATCATCCATTGAGCACCTTGGGCAATCTCTTCCGCCGGCTGAAACAAGAAGCGGACGTGACCGGGCAATTTTTCGCCTAGCTGAGACAATATCATGGCTGCGCCCAAACCGACGGTGGTGTGGATGTCGTGGCCGCAGGCGTGCATCACTCCCTCGTTGCGGGAAGCAAATTCTAAGTTTGTGCGTTCTTGAATCGGTAAAGCGTCCATATCGGTGCGAATTGCCAGCCAGCGGGACTCGCTGCTGTTGCCTTTGAGTTCGCCGAGGACTCCTGTTTTGCCGATTCCTTCGATCGCGCGGACTCCGCTGGATGCGAGAACTCCGGCTACGTAGGCGGCGGTTTGATATTCTTGGCCGCTGAGTTCGGGGTGGGAGTGGATGTGGCGGCGAATTTCGATTAAGCGGGGTGCTAGGGTAGCGGCTAATTCTTTGATGCGGGGAAGCATGAATTTAGTTGGGGAGTGCGGTACAAGTTGTAGTCAACTAGGTTAACGCATATGTTTGGGGTGAACCCACATCAAGCACCATTCTCCTGAACAGGCATCCTGCCTGTTCCAGCGGCTTAATCGTCTTTGGATTCATTGAACCTCCCTTCCTTCTGCGCTCTTTCGAGCCCTTCCTCCACCAAAAGTAATGCCATTTGGGACATCGAACGACGCTCAATGCTCGCCAGCTTCTCTAATTTCTCCTTTATTTCGGGCGGCGGGTAAAAGGCAACTCTGGGAGATTTTGCAGGACTCACATGGTTTGGGGGTAGCGTGTTCACCATGTCATTTTACTCGTCGCTATCGCTTTTCTGTTGCTGCGATCGATCGTCGTTTTGAATTCTCCCCTCAGATTTAGCCTCATCTACTGCTTCTTGAATTAATGTCAACACCATATTCGAGACCGGTCGATAATGCGATTTGGCTAACCGCTCTAGGTCTGCTTTAAGTTCTTCTGGAAGATATACAAAAATTTTGGTTTGTTCGCCTCCAACTTTTGTTCGGTTAAGAGATGGCTCAAAGTGTTCGATCGAGGCTGTTTCAATAGCTACCAGCAGACTAGCATCGCTGCATTCGAGCCAAGCGATGCGAATATTACCACTCATTACCTTTAGCTGATACCAGCGATGATGTGCTAGCCAACGCTGTTGAAGGTTCCTAGTTCTGCCAATATACAAAACCGCATCACCGTCTAAAACGAAGTATACGGCAGGACACGCAGGCAGTTGAGAGCGATCTGCCAGCAGCAGTGAGGGTAGAGTTAGTGGCTTAATCGTATTTGGATTCATGAACCTCCATTCCTGCTGCGCTCTAATGTGTTAATTATGTCATTTTAAGTCATCGGGATTCTCCTCCTCGTAAACCATTAAGTCCCCAGGCTGACAGTTCAGTGCTCTGCACAAAGCGCTAAGGGTTGCTTCGTCAATTCTGGTGAGTCGGCGGCGGGTTTTGATTTTAGACACAGAAGTTGGGTGCATCCCAATTAAAGCAGCCAATTCTTTATTGCTGATATTACGCTCGGCCATCACAACTGCCAATTTCCAACGGATCACTGCTGATGCTCAACTGCTAGCGATAACTTTGCAAGCAGATGTTACCATTCTGCAACCTTGACTATCCCTTAAATTGTCGCAGCGACAATTTATTTTGTCGTAACGATTGACAAATGGCAGCGATTGAACTAGAGTGAGGATGTACAAACGGAAAAGCGATCGCCCCTGGCCTGGAAAACTTGAGGGCGATCGCAATTCCACTATTCGTGTAATTCAAGGTCTATGATATCACAGCCAAAGTCAGTTCCCGAACTGCTCCGGGAAGAAATTCCTGATGTACCTCAAGGTAAGCAACCGATTCGTTTGCTGTTGTGTGGCGTTCCCAAAGCGGTAGACAGCATCGTTAATCTGTTGCACGTTTTAGGT
This sequence comes from Microcoleus sp. MON1_C1, assembly GCF_036701945.1. Classification (NCBI taxonomy): domain Bacteria; kingdom Bacillati; phylum Cyanobacteriota; class Cyanophyceae; order Oscillatoriales; family Microcoleaceae; genus Microcoleus; species Microcoleus sp. MON1_C1. Next base: position 23,100 of record NZ_JAUBRO010000002.1, read on the forward strand.
TTTGCAGAAGTTGGGGAATGGAGCCCGCCTCTACCATCGCCGATAGCGGGTGAGGTAATTCGGATTTTAACCCGTTACTGGAAAGAGTAATCTTTGAGGGCGATCGTATGAATTGAAAAAGTGCGATCGTCCATTAACTCACTTCCAAAAGTTGTCTCAAAAACTCAATAAAATTTGCCAAAGCAGGAACCTGCTTCTTTGTCTGTTCGCTGACCCAATTATTATCAGCAATACTTGTTGTATTAGTCTTCCCAGGTTTGAGAACGCTGACAACAGTAGCAAGTAAAGCTTTTTCTCGATCGAAATTTTTCCATTTTAAAGCTTTTATATCTGATTGTGAGAACTCATTTAGATATGAACTAGCTTTCTCCATGTACGCGGGATAAGCTATCTGTCCGCACTCGCACAGTAAAGTATCTAAAACACCTTGCTGCTGATTGTCTGGCCAAATATATATTCCTGTACGCGGGCTATTAGTATCTACAACACCAGGGTTAACTGGAAAATTAGGAAAATAACTGCGGAATTTGTTAGAATATGTTGCGACAATGCGATCGGGAGTTGATTTGTCACAATCGGCAACTATCCCGAATGCTGCCAAGCTTGTTTGATACTCAGAATTAGCAGACAAAATGTCATCCAAATTAGTCACAATATTGCTTCCTTCGCCTTCATAAATTGCTACCGATAGGCTCTCTGTGAACAGAATAGAAGGCATATTAAGACGTTTGTACAAGCTTCCTTGTTTGGGATACTTAGGAATAAATTTGTGCCAGAATTTATCGAATTTAATCTCCAATTCTTTTGACATATCCAATCTTGTCAACTTATCCAATTTATCCCACTCTTCCCGAAAATCTTTAAAACCCAAAAGCTTGAGAACCTTGCCGACAAAGGCCTGATCGTGCGGACCTTCTACTCCAATAATGGCATATCTCACACGCGAACCTCCAGACCCAAATCCTCCCGCAATCTTTGCAATCTTTCCCGTTCAATTCTAACTGCTTTAGTTTCTAACTCCCGTTTCTCTAAACGATAAAGAACTAAGTCTGTCTCCAAATCGCTAGCATCCAACATCGCATCAACTGTTTCTAAACTATGAGTAGTTGCAAATAATTGAACATTCATTTGCTTGCACCACTGCACAATCCAAGCAAATGAACTGCGAAGTGCTTCAGTATGAATTGCTGTTTCTATCTCATCAATTAGCAAAACTCCACCTCTGACTTTTGTCAGCGTTAGAGCAATAAATAGCAAGCGACGTACTCCATCACCAAAAGAACTTAAGGGTGAAATTCCCACTTGTTTGTGGTCAATATAGAGACTGCTACGATTGCCGCCATGCGAGAGAATGACTAAATCAATAATTCCTGAATCCATCACTTGCAATAGCTTAATCACTTCTGGCTTAAAACGCTGAAAAATAGCTTCTGAGAGCAAGCCAACTTGTGACTGTTCTATGCGGTGAGAAAAAGGTGTCACAGTATCAACTGACAGCATTGCATCTGAGCGAATTCGCCGATTCGTTAAACGCTCATTTTCCCAAATTTCAAAAAATTCAGATAATTCATTTGGTGAATCAGATATAATAGCTTTTAGTTCTATTTCTGCACCTCGCAGAGTATTATCAAATCCAAGATCGTCTGAGGATTGACTTTCGTCATCTTCGGATAATTCCACTCCCTCAAATTCTTGGTAAATTGCCCTCGACTCTCTCACTAAAAACTTACCATTACCAGAAACATGAGTTTCCATTTGGTAAAAATCCAATTGTTCTTCTTCTTTATTTTGAGGAAACAGCCATTTTAGTGCCTCCAGTCTTGGCTTGCGAGAATATTTGATTTCTCGCCGCCACGAGGTATTCAGCCATTCCAGCGGATCTAAGGGGCGACAATAGGTTGATATCGCCTCTAAAACGCTGGTTTTACCTGAGTTATTCCCACCAACCAATATGTTGATTTGGCCCAAGTCCTGCAAAGTTAAATCTCGCAGACCTCGGAACCTATGAATGGTTAAATTGTCAAGGTGTTTCATAATTATCACTTGGGCGTATACGTCGATCGCACTTGCAACTCCTTCAACTGCTTCTCATCCACACCAGACGGCGCATTTGTCAGCAAACAACCCGGCTGCTGCGTCTTCGGAAACGCAATCACATCTATTCACTGTAATGATACTTACAAGCCACGATAGCAATTTCTTGCTCCGTAACTTGGTAAACTAAACGATGTTCGTTATCAATGCGCCTAGACCAAAAACCACTTAACTCGTATTTCAGAGGTTCAGGTTTTCCCAATCCTTCAAACGGTGAGCGGTCTATATCTTTAATCAATTCTACAATTTTGCGATAAATCTTTTTGTCTAATTTTGCCCATTCATTAAAATCTGCAAAAGCAGAAGATTCAAAAACAATTCTTCTGCTCATTGCAAATTCTGTAAGTTAACTTCAACTAAATTTTGCCCCTCTTTAACATTTTCAATAGCTTTTAAAAGTCTATTTTTGTTGACTTCGCATTTCAAAAGATATTCGGTTTCATCACACTCAGAAACAATTATTTCAATCTCTTTATCTCCAAAAGTCGCCTTGATTTGTTCTAAAAAATGATGATTGAGTTCGCTGGCTTTTAAACGATAAACTGTTGACATCGTTTTTACCTATTTTCGATTATGCTAATTATAGCGTTTTTAGTCTAAAGACCTGGAAGGTAATTAGAGCATACAGTATCAGCCAAAGTTTTGACTCAATGACAGTCCAGGACGCAGAATCGTGTCTGTCATGCTGAACAAAACGCAGTGTAGTGAAGCATCCAGCGAGATGCTTCCCTTCTCTCAGCATGACACATAGGCTTTGCCTAAGTCCCGATCGCCTTATGACTTGGGCGTATAAGTCGATCGCACTTGCAACTCCTTCAACTGCTTCTCATCCACGCCAGACGGCGCATTCGTCAGCAAACAACCAGCCTGCTGCGTCTTCGGAAACGCCATCACATCGCGAATAGATTCCTCACCAGCCAACAGCATTACCAACCGATCCAAACCGTAAGCAATGCCTCCGTGGGGCGGAGTTCCATACTCAAACGCATCCAACAAAAAGCCAAACTTATTGTAAGCTTCCTCAGTCGATAAACCGATCGCCTCAAACACCTTTTCCTGAACATCCCGCTGATAAATCCGCAGAGAACCGCCGCCGACTTCTGTACCGTTTAACACCAAATCGTAAGCTTGAGCTCTCGCAGTTTTCAAATCATTAATATCGTCAGGATGCGGCGCAGTAAACGGGTGGTGCAAAGCTTCCAAACGCTTCTCATCAGCGTTCCATTCAAACATCGGGAAATCTGTCACCCACAGCAGATTCATCTTGTCTTTATCAATCAATCCCAATTCGTTACCGACAAACAAACGCAATCTATCCAAAGTCTTATTGACAGTTATCGCGTCAGCCGCAGCAAATAACAACAAATGACCTGGTTGCGCGCCGGTGCGATCGAGCAATTCCTGTTTTTGTGCTTCCGTCAAATTATCCTTAATAGCACCGATCGTATCAATTTCGCCATTATCCCGCACGCGAATGTAAGCCAATCCCTTCGCACCGGCTTCGCTGGCTTCCCTAAACAAATCGCCGCCCGGTTTAATCCGCACGTTAGAAATCGCATCATTCCCGCCCGGAATCGGCAAGACTTTCACAATTCCGCCCGCAGCAACCGCCCCGGAAAATACCTTAAATCCCGAATCTTTCATCAAATCGGAAACATCGACTAACTCCAAACCGAAGCGAGTATCCGGTTTGTCGCTACCGTAGCGATCCATCGCTTCTGCGTAAGTCAAACGCGGGAAAGGACAAGGCAATTCAACGCCTTTGACAGTTTGGAAAATATGGCAGACTAAACCTTCATTTAAGGCAATTACTTCTTCCACAGACATGAAACTCATTTCCATGTCCAATTGCGTAAATTCTGGCTGTCTGTCGGCGCGCAAATCTTCATCGCGGAAACATCGGGCAATTTGATAATATCTGTCAAAACCAGACACCATCAACAATTGTTTGAACAACTGCGGCGACTGCGGCAAAGCATACCATGCACCGGGAGTGACGCGGCTGGGAACTAAATAATCTCTTGCACCTTCGGGAGTCGCCCGAGTTAAAATCGGCGTTTCAATTTCCATGAAACCTTCGACATCTTCCAGGTGGCGGCGCATAGCTTTCACAACTTGGTGGCGAAGCTGCAAATTGCGACTCATACGATCGCGCCGCAAGTCCAAATAGCGATATTTCAGCCGCAAATCTTCCCGCACGCTTTCATTTTCCGCCGTCGCCACCTGAAACGGTAACTGTTTGCGAACCGCATTTAACAACTCAATTTCGTCAGCGTAAATTTCCACTTCACCCGTAGGCAATTTCGGGTTGAGGGAATCTGCGGGGCGGCCGGTGACTCGCCCGGTAATTTTAAGCACGTATTCGCTGCGTAAAGCCTCAGCCCCGTGATAGGAATCGGGGGTGCGTTCAGGATCGCTGACAATTTGCACGATACCCGATCGATCGCGCACATCCAGAAAAATCACCCCGCCATGATCGCGGCGGCGATCCACCCAGCCGTAAAGGGTGACAGTCTGTCCGATGTGTTCGCTTCGCAGTTCGCCGCAGTAGTAACTTCTCATAATTGGGGGTTGTGGACTAAAAATAAAGCTTTTTAATTATGCAGTATGCCTGAAACTTCTGCTGAATGCAAATGCACGCACGATCGCCATTAGCTTTGGAATTAATTCCAAAGCTAGCTAGCCTAACAACCCGCTGGGAGTTCCCAACCCCCGGCTGGCCATTCTAGGAATCTCCGCGATCGCTGTGAGACTTGTCAAAAAACGCCGTCAGCGAGTTCCATGCAGACTTAGCCGCATCCGTCAAGCGAGTGCCGATCGACTCAATTTGCTTCACAATAACGTGCCAATTCTTTTCAGCTTCCGTGTGAATGTGGTCAACAGCTTGTTCGATGCGATCGCGTTCGATCAATTTATTTTGTTCCACCGCTTCTCGCGCTTGTCGCACAGCTTTCAAATAAGTCTCGCGACTGACTTCGCCGGCCTCTTGAACCTGCGCTTGCGCCCGCGTTTTAATCGCATCCACCACCAGCCAATTTTTCTCAGATTCTTTTTTAATCAACCTGACTGCTGCTGTGACTCTCTCGTGGGCGAGATCCTTATTTTCTTCGATCGCTGCGGAGGCCTTATTCACAGCTTTTAAATAAGCTTCGCGGGTGAGTTCGCCCGCTGCTTGAACTTCGGCGGTGGCGCGTTTTTTAATTGCTTCAAACAGCGCCGCAGTTTCTGCGATCGCCTCATCAGTCGCGTCGGGCATCTCTTTTTTGACGATCGCCGTCGTTTCGAGAGTTGCCTCTAAAATTGGTTCCTCGGTTACTTTTGGATCTGTCATATCAATCTTCTCCTGTGGTAGTAAACATTTTCAAAAAATCTCACAGTCCCTGGATGCAGACTTTGTAGGTGTAGCGCCCGAAGGAATTGTGGTCTTTTATACCGACTTTGTAGGTTTAGCGCCCGAAGGAATTGTGGCATTTAATAAAAACTAGGCAATTCTTGTTCCAGCTTTATCAACTTTTGTATCTGCGCTTACCTAGTTGGAATGACCTCAGTTTTATTATATTATATCTACCAAAGTTGCTCTCGTGTGTAGGGTACCGCCAACTTGCAGGTACGGTTTAGCGCACTTAAATTTGTGATAAGTCTCTCTACCTAAAAAAACACACACTAATAAACTTGGTTTCTCAACACAATAAAACGGGTCACTTTAATAGTTTCACTTTTCCAACTGCAAATCTTCGTTTTCGTCCGTATATAACAAGTGGTGACATCTTTGAGCGTGCAGTAAAGATTGAGGAAATTCGTACTGAGATAAGAGGATCTCTTCGAGCGCAACTTTCATTTGATTGGCGCAGATATGTGGCGGTACTTTGCCCATTCCCGTACCCATGCCGGGAATAGCGATAGTTTCAATGATATGTTTGACTGGCGTTCCATCGGGGACTGAGCCAAATTTTACCAGCGTCAAAATAGCGCGGGTTGCGAGATAAACATTTACTGTTTCTCTTAAAACTGTGGGGACGCGCATAATGGGTGCAGCTATTAAATAGGGAATTTCATCATGATCGGTGTCTAAAACTTCTGCCATTCCTACTAATAGTTCACCGTGATGTCGAGCCTGAATTAGTTTTTGCAAGCGTTGAAGAACCTGCCCTCCAAAAAATTCCGAAATTTCTAAATCTAAGCCGTCGTCCATGAAACCAAAACTATTCCCCGGACTAACAATAGCATCGCATTTCACATCAAAGATTGAGCCGCGGTATATCTTGACATTTTCCATATTGCCGCAAGTGCTTTGCCACGCTCTAACTAAGTCATCGTCTAAGGTAGCCAGCACAATTTGCATAAATACTCTCTCTTAATTTTAATTGCCAACAGCTAGAGCGATCGCCAATTTAATCCTACAATACTTTACATAAGTCGGCTGAATTTAAAATTCATCTCGATTTCAACTAGCAAATGTTCAATAGCTACGACATTTTTTGAGCGCACACACCCTTAACCTAATACAGAGAGACCTTTTAAGCCGGTTGCTACCCTCTCAGGTTTAGGTGTGATGATGTGTACTGCATCGTGTTTTCCGGCTGAGCGGCTAAAGTCTTCAAGCTGTTTCCCTATCTTGTTTTCAGTTTACTCTTTCTCGCTTGAACTCACGTTTAATAAATAATGCTTATGGCGCTCCTATATCGCTGTTCTCAAAAGAACGGTTGAGGATTTAAACAGCGTTTGGTGCGTTTATGCTCGTACATTAGTTTGTCAGCCTTTGCCAGCAATTGTTCTAATAAAACTTCATTGTTTAAATCCCCAAACTCCACACCAAGACTTATTGATATATAAGCTCGCTCGGACTGTTGATTAAAGCGATCTATATTTTCTTGCAGCCGACCATGAAAATTAGTAGATGAATCACCCGAAAAGTTAGGAATAAATAAAGCAAATTCATCTCCTCCCAGTCGAGCCACAATATCCGCCTCACGAAAGGTTTGCTTCAATATTTGAGCTGCGTCAACGATTACTCTATCTCCCATTTCGTGTCCTAAAGTGTCGTTAATCTTTTTCAAACCATCTAAATCAGCGAACAAAATAAAATAGGATGTTTGCGTGCGTCGAGCAATTCTTAATTGTTGATTGGCTAGTAAAAAGAAGCCTCGTCGGTTATATAATCCAGTTAATTCATCGGTCACGGATAGCTGCCTTACTTCTGCTTCTGCTCTCAGACGTTCTTGGATTTCGTGTTCTAAACGTTGGTTTTGTTCGAGCAGTTGTTGGCGTTGCTGTTGGATGAGTAATTGATTTTTTACTCGCATCAGCACTTCCTGGTCTTGAAACGGTTTGGTAATATAGTCTACACCACCCAGTTCAAAGGCTCGTACCTTGTTTTCCACTCGTTCAAGCGCACTGATAAAAATAACTGGTATCTGAGCACTGGCTTCCGATGCTTTTAACTTTTGGCAGACTTCGTACCCATTCATCTCCGGCATATTGATGTCAAGTAAAATCAGACTCGGTGGGTCGCGCTGAACACCTTGGAGTGCCATTCTGCCGTTGAGGGCTTTACGGACAATATAGCCCTGTGACTCTAGAATTTTGGCTAACAAGCGCAGATTGTCTGGGGTATCATCCACGATGAGAATATTCGTTTGGGCCGCAAGTTTGAATAAAGCTGTCATGGTCTTATTCCTAAATCTGGGTGAGAGTTGCGATCGCTTCAAGCTGAAAGTTATCGACCAGAGATGTCATCGCCGCGATGAAATCTTGTTTCTCCTTGGGAATTTGAGCGATAAGTTCATAAAGCTTATTATCACTAAGATCTAATGCTGCTTCATGAACTTCTGCAATCCACTTGGTTGGCATGGTTTTTAAGTCTGGAGTAAATATCTTTGGTGGCGAAGCTGATGAGTCTGGCGGAAGTTTTTCGGCGTAGCAGTAGCGGACGCCCAAGTGATGAGCTATTTTGTCGAAAAGTGTGTCTTCATTAAACGGCTTGGCAATGTAGTCATCGCAACCGACTTGCAGGCTGGCGATACGATCTTCTTCAAAAGCATAGGCAGTGAGGGCAATGATGCGTGTAATTTGTCTTTTGTTCTGTGACATTTGCCCTGAGTTATCTGCTGATGACCCATGACTAATGACTAATGACTGTTGCGCTCGAATCTGTCTCGTCGCTTCATAACCATCCATGACAGGCATTTGAATGTCCATCAAAATCAGGTCAGGGTGCCATGTTTGCCAACGAGCGATCGCCTCTACCCCATTTTCCACCGCACACACATCAAAGCCAACTGACTCCAGCAGCGTCACCAGCAGTTGCCGATTTTCTGGAACGTCTTCTACTACTAGAATTCGGTAGATAGGTTGCCCAGGTGCGAGCCCGATAATCCGATCGCTAATTTCAGGTTCCCTTAAATCAACGGACTCTGGTAGTTCCAAAACCACATGGCAGGTAAAAGTCGAGCCTCGATTCAGGGTGCTTCGCACGGTGATATCCCCTCCCATCAGACGCGCAAACTCACGACTGATAGACAGTCCTAAACCTGTTCCCCGACCGTGACGACCGCGATTGGTTTGCATGAAAGCGTCAAAAATTGATTCTAAATCGGAGGGAGAAATGCCAGATCCGGTATCCTCAACTTCGAGACACAGCGTAATAGTTGGTTTAATATCGGGTGGATTAGTGGCGCGATCGCGAATTGTACCGGATGGCATATCATCTGATGAAAAAGCTCGTCCGCGCAGCACGATCGTTCCTGTTGTTGTAAATTTGATCGCGTTCCCCACCAGATTAATCAAGATTTGGCGAAGTTTTGCTTGATCGCCACAGACATAACGGGGGACAGTAGCATCCCACTCGCTGCTCAGATGTAACCCTTTCTCAGGCGCTTTGATGGTGAACATCTCGTTAATAGAACCTAGCAGTCGATGCAGATTAAAACAGCTTGTACTCAGTACCAATTGCCCTGCTTCAATCCTAGACATTTGCAAAACATCGTCGATCAATGTCAGCAGGTGTTCTCCACTACGGGTAATAATCCCTAAATGCTCTTGAAATTCTTCTGCGATATAGGGGCTGCGGTTCATAAGCTGGGTAAATCCCAGAATGGCGTTGAGTGGCGTTCTGAGCTCGTGGCTCATGTTGGCAAGGAACTGGCTTTTGGCACGGTTGGCTATTGCTGCCCTTTCTGCAGCGTGTTCTAGGGCAGCTTGCGAAAATTCTAACACCGCCAGCATGAGGATATGTCTCATTTCGGCGGCAGCTTCTAACTCTGCAATCTCCCACGGATAAGACATCTCCCGCACTGTCTCTTGCCACAGTTCAAAGGATTTGCGGGGACACAGGTGCATTTTTCCAATTTCGTCGATCGACACAGCATCATGTGGATTACCTGCCCAGTTTATAGTTTGAATTTGTTCGGGTCGGAACCAAAGGATATGGTATGACTTTTGTTTGGTGTAGGATAGAAAGATTGAGATTGCTAAAACACCGCTAGCTCGATCTTTGAATTGCTTCGCTTGGGGATACAACTGAGACAAAGAAGCTGTTGCAAACACTCGTTCTTTGTTTTGTTGCAGCAACCACTCCATGAGAGCGCCAACCTCAGCTTCAGATGGTGTTTTACCCACCAATGTCAGACCGCCATCGAGCAGAATTGCAGCTCCCTGAGCATGAACTAAATCTAGCAGTTGAGAAGCATTTTCGGTCAATACCTGTTCGATAAAATTAGAATCTCGCCGGAATGCCTGCTGAAGTTGATCCTGAATATTTTTCGCCTGCGATCGGTAAACGTTCAATTCTCGCTCTTGCTGATGTACCAGTTCGATCGAGGCAAATTGTCCTAAAAATTCACAGGTTTTGCGAGTTTCGTAATCTACCAATCGCGGGCTGTAATGGTGACAGGCAATTAATCCCCAGAGGCGCCGATCGTCAATTAACGAAATCGTCAGTGTCCCAGCAACTCCCATATTCTGCAAATATTCAATGTGGTAGGGAGATACTCCCCTTAACACACAAGCACTTAGATCCTGGGGTGTATTGGTTAGGGGATGGTTGGTAGGAATTAGGCTGGCCGGAGTGTAATTGATATTGGGAATTTGGCGTATCCAATTGCGGTAAAACAATTTGCGGGCGGGTACGGGAATATCGATCGCCGGGTAATGCAATCCCAGGTAGCTTTCTAGATAGCTTTCTTTCTCTTCAGCAATCACCACCCCATGCTCATCTGCTTCAAAACGATAGATCATCACGCGATCGAACCCGGTCAGGGCTTTCACTTCTCTAGCAATGGTTTGAGCTAAATCCGAAATATCGATCGCACTGCGAAAGTTGAGGATAACTGCTTGCAGACGCTGATAAAAATTGATTGAACGATCATTTTCAATAGTCAATTGGGGTTCTAGCTCCAGAATCAACTCATCTGGTAGTTGATGCAGTGTGCTTCTAAATGTTTGAATTTTGCCATCTTTTAGAGGGATTTTTATATCAAAAGTATTATGAATGTTGAGTTGTTCTTCATTGAGATGCCTGACAATTTCTTGTACTCGATCGTGACCCCATAAATCTGGCAATGGCTGACCTAGCAATTCTTGGGCAGAAATGCCAAAAAACTCTTCTACATTTTCGCTAGCTTGTAAAATATTGAGGCTGTTTCCTTGCATCAATAAAACGATTCCGTGGGGCTGAATATGACCGGGAGCATACACGGATTCTTCAGTGCATTCCTCTAAATTTGTTAAATTTAAAGAAGTGATTTGGGAAGATTTGGTAATTTTATGAGGCATTTTAGAGCAGTAATTTTCAATATAAATTAAGGAGGTTTTGTTCAAGAATTACCAATAACTAGATTGTATTCTTGTGTGCTGTTCCTAATTCCCTAGTCCTAATCAAACGTTTAACTGCACAACAGCTTATAAATCCAATGGAGGAATTCCACTGGGGAAATTACCTTGAATTAGATTAATGATTTTCTCAAATTGATACTGGTTGGCGAGTTCCGTCAGATGAGTACCGAATTGAGCGAGGTCTGAGGAAAGTTGAGCTACCAGTTCAACGATCGCAACATCATCCCCACATAAAGCAGCATCTTCCAACTGAACCACCCATACTTTTGGTAATGTCGCCAGAAGCGTTGGATCGAGGGAATCTGAAACCCTAGGGGAAACAGAACAGAGGTAAGAAGGAAAACAATCTGTTCCCCGTTCCCCCTTTTCTGTTTCCTCTTCCTCATATACATATTCTAAACTTAGGTATTCCGCCATCTTAAGAAATAGGGTCTGTTCCCGGAAGGGCTTGCTGATGTAGTCGTTGCAGCCAGCAGCTAAGGCGAGGGCGCGATCGCTCTGGGAAGCCTGGGCCGTAAGTGCAATAATGATACTGTTGTGTCCGTCTTCCATTGCCCGAATTTGCTTCGTAGCCTCGTATCCATCTAACACGGGCATCCGAATGTCCATCCAGGTTAGGTCGGGTTGCCATTGTTGCCAAATCTGCACCGCTTGCTGTCCGTTGGTAGCTTCTTTTACCTCTAATCCTAATTGTGTCAGTAATCTGACCATTAGCAAGCGATTTTCTGCTTGATCGTCAACCACCAAAATGCGATGCTCCAGTTGACTGGGAGCCAGCCCAATCACAAGGCGATTATTCTCTTCGGGTGTAACGTTAACTCCACTGATGGGGCTGACGGGAAGGGTAAAGGTGAAGGTACTCCCCTGTCCCACAGTGCTGCTGACAGAAATTTTTCCGCCCATGAGTTCCAACAATTTGCGGCTGATGGTTAGACCTAACCCGGTACCGCCGATCGATCGCTTCCCAGCTTGGGCTTGCACAAACGCATCGAAGATAGTATTGAGTTCGACCGATGCAATCCCTACACCTGTGTCAGCGACTACAAACTGGAGAATCGGCCGAGTTGTGGTTAATGCCCCTGTACCGTCCGCCTTAATACTGACTTGCAGACTAATGCTTCCGCGATCGGTAAATTTGATGGCATTACTCAGCAGATTGAGCAAAACTTGGCGCAGTTTTTGAGCATCGGCAATAATAAATTGGGGAACTTCTGGCGCAATCTCGAAACAAAGGTCAAGTCCTTTAGAACTTGCTCGTTCCGCCAACATATTTCGGAGGGAATGCAGCAGCGAAATTAAGTCAAATCCGCTTTCTTCCACTGTGAAGTGTCCCGATTCAATTTTGGAAAGATCCAACACATCGTTAATCAAACTCAAGAGGTGCTCCCCACTCCGCCGAATTGTTTGCAGGTCTTCTTTTTGCTTGCAAGTTAAAGAGGGGTCATGGGTCATCACCTGGGCAAATCCTAGAATTACGTTGAGAGGAGTGCGTAATTCATGGCTCATATTGGCTAGGAAGGTACTTTTTGCCAAGTTCGCTGCTTCTGCTGCTTCCATTGCGTGCAGCAGTGCCAGTTCTTTCCGTTTGCGATTGCTGATGTCTTTGTGCGTTCCAATCATTCGTAAAGGCTTACCATCTTCATTGTAGGCAACGACTTTCCCGTAGTTAGCGATCCACTTCCACTCACCTGACTTGCAACGCACACGATAGTCAAAGGCATACTTAACTGAGCTATCTTGCAAGTGACTATTCAGAGACTCCAAAACCCAGAATTTATCATCAGGATGAATGATCTGGTTCCAGACGTTCACATCCATCACCAATTCACCCGGCTTGTAACCCAGCATTTCCTGGTAGTAGGAATTAATGTAAACTTCTCCAGTTTCAATTTTCCAATCCCATAGTCCATCTCCAGAGGCTTCTAGTGCCAGCATTAAGCGTTCCTCACTCCGTTGTAAAGCGGTTTCCGCTTGATGCTGTCGCGTCACATCGATCGCCACACCACCTACTAGCATTTGCCCAGATAAGTCGGGGATGAGAAATTTGTAAACCAGAAACTCACCCAGGGTTCCATCTCGACGGGACGCAATCTCAATCGTTTCCATTAGCTCGTTGGTTTGAGCAACCGTTTGGATATTGTCTAAAAATTGTTGGGCAATGGCGACGGGGTAAAGTTCAAAAATGGATTTTCCAATCAGATCCTCAGTGGGTAACTCGAAGGTATTGAGATAAGTCTGGCTGGCATAGAGCATTACACCATTTCCATCGGTAATCCAGGCAGGGGCAGGGCTGTGATTCATGAAGGCTTGGAAGCGAGTTTCACTCTCTCGGAGTGCCTGTTCTGCTTGTTGGCGTTCCGCTTCGTTCCGTTTGCGATCGCTGATATCCCGGCAGATACAGAAGTGCATCATCTCACCTTCTAATTCCACCCGGCTCCAGCTAATTTCCACGTCATACTCCGAACCATCCTTACGCCGATGTCGCGTCTCAAACAGAGGAAGAACGCTCTCTTTTGTTAACATAACTTGTAGTTCTTCCTTCGTCCATTGAGCATCCCAATCAAAGACATTAAGATTCATGGTTTCTTCCAGGGTGTAGCCCAGCATCCGCGCAAAACTCGGGCTAAAATCGACTATGTTTCCGAGCCGATCCATGATAACAACACCGTCCAGGGAAGTGTTGAAAAAGCCTTTACTTCGCCGAAGTTCCTGTTCGAGTGCAACTTCGGCTTTTTTGCGATCGCTAATATCTTTCATGAAGCAGTAATGCCCCAAAAATTGCTGCTGTTCGTCGTAAGTTGAAATCATCACCATTTGTTTGTAAAAAACCGAACCGTCTTTACGAATTCCTTTCATTTCAACTTCCACTCTGCCCTCTTTCACCATCGGCCAATAGAGGGTAATCAGTTTTTTCAATTCGTCGGGATGTATCGTATTTTCCCAGGACATCCCGATCATTTCTTCTGGCTGATAGCCTGTCATGTCAGCATAAGCTTTATTCACATAGAGATAACGCCCTTGTATATCCAGTTTGGAAATGCCGGACACCGCATTTTTCATCACCTCACTCATTTCTCTAAGCTCTGCTTCTGCGTGTTTGCGATCGGTGATATCTTCTGAAAAACAAAGTAGGTACTGGGGCTGATGCTGCTCGTCGTAAATGGGAATCTTCACAGTATGCAGCCAACGTTGACCCAGACTATGACTGTCAATAACTTCTTCGAGAATATCCTCGGTTTTACCTTTCTCAAAGGCTTCTCTATCCTTTTGGTCAAAAAATATAGCCTGTTCTATTGGGAAAAAATCATAACAGCTTTTGCCGATCGCTTGTTCGGATGAGATGCCAAATAACCGTTCGCTGGTTTTATTCCAAAACTGAAATCGGCCAAATCGTTTAGGCTCTGCGTCCTTAACAAAAATTGCCACCGGTAGATGATCCAACAGTGCTTGTAAGAAATTGCGAGTTGTTTGGATTTCCTGCTCTACTTTTTTGCGCTTAGTAATATCAATAAAGGTAACTACAACTTGTGTAATTTGACCGTTTTTATCGATCTCGGGATAGGCATTAACTAATACCCAAACACAACTATCAATGTCTTTTTTAATTCCTAATAGATAATTTTTCCGGGAACTTCCAGTGGATAAAACCTGATTGACCGGATATTCCTGTAGGGGCAGAACGCTGCCATCTTCCCGCACAAAATGCCAGGCCGGAGATATCGCGGTTTTTCCCAGCATTTGATCCATTGAAAGCCCTAGTAATTCACCCGCCGTTTCATTACATAATTGGATGCTGGTATCTGTCGCATGAATCACAAAACCCGCATTTAAGTTATCGATCAATTGCCGATATCTGGCTTCGCTTACCTGTAAAGCAACTTCAGCTTGCTTGCGCTCCGTAATGTCGCTGTGAGACCCAGCCATCCGAATTACCTTACCTGCATTATCCCAAAGTGCCTGACCGCGATCGAGAATCCATTTGTAGGAACCATCTTTGCAGCGAATACGATGTTCTGTGAGATAGAAAGGAGTTTTCTTGGCAAAATGGTCTTGAACGGCTTGCATTACCCATCCCAAATCATCGGGATGTACCCGATTTCTCCATTCATCTACACTATTTTGAATTTCCTTCTCTTCATAGCCCAAGATTTCCTTCGAGCGACTAGAGAAGAAGACTTCGTTGGTTTGAACATTCCAATCCCAAATGCCGTCGTTATTACCGCGTACAGCCAGTTCCCAGCGTTCTTCACTTTGACGTAGTGCTGCTTCTGCTTGTTTGCGGTCAGCAATATTCCGAGCAATCTTTGAGGCTCCAATAATATTCCCTGTTTCATCTTTAATGGGGGAGACACTCATCGAGACATCGATTAATGTTCCATCTTTCCTCAGCCTCTTTGTATCGTAGTGTTCGATGCGTTCTCCTCGCTGGATTTTGGTGAGAACTTCGTTTTCCTCATCTCGATAGTCTGCGGGAATCAGTTTTGTCCCTGATTGCCCTACTATTTCGACGGCTGTATAGCCAAAAATAGTTTCTGCTCCTACATTCCAACTTGTAACTACACCCTCTAAATCTTTACTGAGAATGGCATCTTCCGAGGATTCAACGATTGCAGCTAGTCGAGCGATCGCCATTTCTGCCTGTTGTCGCTGGTGAATTTCCCATTGCAACTGGCGATTGGCTTTTTTGAATTTATCGACTTCGGAATAACTAACTTGTGCGAGATACACGACCAACATAAGCAACCCAACTAAAATCAAGCCACCTATTAACACAACTATTGGTAAATAGAATTTTTCTTCTAGGAACTCTAAAGTTGGATAAACATCTATTCGCCAGTCTACACTATAGGCTTTCACTACAACTGTTTTAGGCTGTAAATAGTGAGATAAAATCTCTTGACCGTAGATCAAATCTGTGCCAG
Organism: Microcoleus sp. MON1_C1; assembly: GCF_036701945.1. Taxonomy (NCBI): domain Bacteria; kingdom Bacillati; phylum Cyanobacteriota; class Cyanophyceae; order Oscillatoriales; family Microcoleaceae; genus Microcoleus; species Microcoleus sp. MON1_C1. Next base: position 38,948 of record NZ_JAUBRO010000002.1, read on the forward strand.
CATAGATAGCCACATTGTACCCGTGTGACACTTTTAAAATACTGTCAAATAGAGTTTGAAACTGAAAAACTCCGACAATAAACCCCTCAAATTGATTACCTACAAATAAAGGAAAACTTGCTATAAACCCTTCACCCCCTTGAACAAGTGAAATATTGCGACTTAAGATAGGTTGACGCAAATCACGAGCTACTTGCAAAGTAATTTTGCAACGCAGTTCCCGATTAAAATCTAGGTTTTGCGCTGCCTCATTCCCTGCCAGGGGCGCAACCCATCGCACTTTAAATGATGGATCGACTAATGCGATCGCCTGATAACCGTAGAAATCCTTTACATAAGCCTCAGCATCGGCTTCCCAAAGAGCCTTTGGTGTACCGCCATTAGCTTCCCAGCGATTCGCCATTTGACGAAGTGTCAACACCCGAATTGATAATCCTTCGCTCAGTTGGGACTGAATCGCATTGGCTTCCTGCTGAATTAACTGCTCGATGTGGATTTGTCCGTTGATGGTTAGCTGTTGCCACGTAAATAAAACAGCAACAGAGGCCACCACACCCAGCAAAAGAGGTAGCAATCGTTTAAGTGGTGTTTGGCCTAAACTTATAATTACGTTGCGTCGAGGGATTACCATAAATTAAGCGATAAATGAATAGAGATTTCTTCAATTTTTTGGGATATACTTGGGGAATTTAATGATGCAATAAAACTAAGGTTTTACCTGAAATCCAGTTAATAATAAGGCCATCTCTAAACTTTATACCCCCTAAGTTGAGCTGTTAAATTGCATCGGTAAAGAATGTTGTTTCTTAACCCCTAGCCCTTTAACTATATTTATATAGGGCGATGAGCTAGATCTGTTGAGATTGTAAATAGGTATTGTTTGCCAACATTGGCGACAAAACCAGTAGATTTGATGCTGGCCAACGTGACGCAGCATTTGATTCGAGCAGCAGGGGCAGTGGGTCATACAGACCTATTTTTATAACTAAGGGTATTTCACTCTTGTTGCAAAGTGCTGTAAGTTCGCTTGAAGCAACCATAACAAGACCCTAGAGAAAAAAATAAATATTTGGTAAATAATATAAAAGGGTTAAGAAAAAGATACAAATTTAAACATTCCGTAATAAAAGTTAGAGCGCCAAGAATGTTTATCCCACAATAGGCACATTGTTACAAACCTTGTAATGTCACCTCTGTTTTTTGAAAATTCTACACTATTCGGAGGCAATTTATGAAGGTATCACGGGCCGACAGTCGGGTGTAAAAGATGCGGTATCCGGAACAACCGATGCCTTCGCCAGCGACAGGATGCTGTTAGTCCCAGAAGCGCTGAGACAGGGTGTAACTCAAAGCCAATATTCTCTTATACAGCAGCAGCCTTTAACCTGCATTTCCTACGGCATAATCTTGCCAGTAAGCGACACTGAATGGAAAGAAACAGTCAATAATTTTATTCGCAATCAAAGTTCGACGAACCTGTTGGAAAAAGTGAGCGGGTGCAATTCTCCTTTCCTAGCAATGAGTGTCGCCGATCGAGATAAATGTATTTAATACCCACGCGGCTAAGCTGCTTCGCGCGCACCCGATGGAGAGGGGTAATACTAAATCCGCGTTAAAAACCCTTTGCTCCGACTCGACGATGGAAATCGCTCAAAAGTCCAACTTTCGTCCTCGCTGAGAGCGACTAAGAAACAAAGGAGTATTTAAGCCGGATTTCATATAAGCTGCGGATATTGTCAGGGCAAGTGTGATGACCACTGCAACCAGTGGCGTCAATAGGCTCTAAACTGGATTCAGGAAGGCGCGCAGCACAGGTTTAGGAGGGTCATCAGTGACAACAGAAAAAAATTATCAATCGTCTTCTCTACCCACCTACGCGCGAAAAGAACTCCGGGAATTAGTTCGATCGCAGTTAAGGGCCCTGTTGGAAGAAGGAGACTTTAAAGGAGCAAAAGCGATTTTGCACCCGGTGCAGGAAGCAGACATAGCTGAAGCTATCGAAGGCCTGCCAGAAACCATGCAAGTAATAGCTTTCCGCTTGCTTTCCAAAGACGAAGCCATCGCAGTTTACGAATATCTCGACTCCACCGTTCAGCAGTCCCTCTGCGAAAAATTCAAACGCCAAGAAGTCATTGATATTGTAGACAAAATGTCCCCGGACGATCGAGCTAAACTGTTTGACGAACTGCCGGCAATATTAGTCCGTCGCCTGTTGGGTGAATTGAGCCCGACGGAACGGGAAGCTACGGCTCAACTTTTGGGTTACGAAGCCAGTACCGCCGGTCGGATCATGACCCCGGAATATATTTCTCTGAAAGAAAGCTTTACCGTCGCCCAAGCTTTAGACCGAATTCGCTCTTTGGCTAGAACTACCGAAACAATTTATTCTCTTTACGTCACCGACGCCGGACGCAGCTTGACTGGCATTTTATCCTTGCGGGATTTAGTCACTTCCCCCCTCGATAAAACTGTCGGCGAAATTATGACCCGCGACGTAGTTTCTGTTCAAACAGGAACGGATCAAGAAGAAGTAGCTAGGCTGATCCAGCGTTACGATTTTTTAGCTGTGCCCGTTGTAGACCGCGAACAGCGGCTGGTCGGCATCATTACAGTTGACGACGCGATCGACATCTTAGAACAAGAAGCAGCCAAAGATATTTATACCTTGGGCGGCGTCCAGTCCGGCGGCGACAATTATTTTCAGACCGATTTAATTACCGTTGCCCGGAAAAGAGTCGTGTGGCTGTTTGTTCTGCTTTTAACTAATACTGTCACCGGCGCAATTATTAGAGCTCAAGAAGATATTTTGAACCAAGTAGTCGCCTTAGCAGCCTTTATTCCCCTGCTGACTGGCACTGGAGGCAATGTCGGAGCTCAGTCCTCAACTGTTGTAATTCGCGGTTTGAACACTGACGAAATTACAGCAATGGGCCCGTTTCAAGTAATTGTTCGGGAGGGGATGGCGGGAGCGCTGCTAGGAGGTATATTGGGGACTGTAGCGACGGGCTGGGCTTATACTCTGCAAGGGAGTTTAGCAGTGGCACTCGCGGTGGGAGTGAGTTTGTTTGCGATCGCAATTTTAGCTTCTATTGCCGGTTCAGCTCTGCCGTTTCTATTTCGTTCTTTGGGTTTAGATCCCGCTTTAATGTCTGCTCCCTTTATTACCACCGCAGTTGATGTCCTCGGGGTCTTGATTTATTTCACTTTAGCTCGACTAATTTTGCAGCTTTAATATATTTAATTACATGGCTGTCAATAAAAAACTTAATTGGTTTTTCACCATTACTCAATTCGACGCCTGCGTGCGATTCCCTACCGGATAGCTGCGCTCGCGTACTTTATTGTTATCCGCATACTTGTACCTGTTGAAAAAAATAATGCAACTATAGGCCCGCGATCCAAATTCCGAGCTTCATCAGTCATTCCACATCTAAAATCTAAAATCTAAAATCTAAAATGGTATTAGCCTATGTCATCATCCAATTCACAAACGAAAATCCAAAATCCCACGTCCAGCAATTTGTTAGAAACTGCTGAATTGGTTTTTCTTGCTGCCTCTGCTGTGGGATTGGCTGCTAGTTTGGTTTGGGGGCAGAGCGTTTATGCTCAAGTGCCTGTAGTGATTTCGTTGGTGTTGAATTTTGTGAACCGGCAGAAGTTGCACGGGCAAGTTAAAGCAAGTACGGCGGCCACGTTCGATCGCGTAAATCAACAAGCAGCTACTACCGATCGCGCGATCGAGGAATTGCAACTTGCTGTAAATGCTTTAGACGAAGCTGTTGCTCAAACATCTCGCGAAAATCTCAATGTTGGGCCTGGAGAAAACGTACACTCTCTCATTTCCGCAATTGAGAACCTGCGCCAGCGACTAATAATTTTAGAAAAAACTATTAAAATGATTCAAAGCGAGATCGAACTAACCAGCCGCCAATTCAAACAGCGGCCGGAGTTGCAACAAGTCGAAACTTTGACCACAATAATTCTGGACTTGCAGCAGTTTATCAACGAACTGCCGCAGTGGGGGAGTTTGCAGCAGCGGCAGCTAACAGAACTTCAGCAAAAAGTAGACAATGCTTTGGCTCAGCTATCTGAAGAAATTGCTGTGATTCCCAACCGCGTGCAGGAGGCGGTAGCTAGTCGGGGTGGAGAAATTAACCCACAGTTTGGTTCTGGTTTGAATGGCGAGCAAAAGAATGGTTATCGACCTAAAACCCCGAATGAGAAAATTCGCCAGAAATATCCCAGAGCTTATGTCAAGTGGAGTCAGGATGAAGACGAAAATTTGAAGAAAGAATATGCTAGCGGTCAACAAATTGACGAATTAGCTCAGAGATTTCAGCGACAGCCTAGTGCCATTCGTTTGCGCTTACAAAAATTAGGATTAATCGAATAAGGGGAAGGGTATAGACAAAAATGAGTAAATCTAAAATCTAAAATCTAAAATCGGCAATAACAAAGCGATCGCCCTTTTTTTTCAAAAGAGCGATCGCTTTGTTTCTGTATTCAGTACCGGCTGCCAACAGCGGGCCACTAACATTACATCTCCAGGCTTTTTAGCCTAGGTCTACCTCATTTTAGAAATCTTGGGGTAACAAAGAACTTAAACGCTCCAACAAAGGATCGGAATTCCGAGGAGGAGCAACTTCAGCATCAGACACTACATTATCATCCGCCACAGATTCAGACTCAATCGGGCCAGGCTCTACTACTTTTGAAACTTGGGCAAAAGAAACTTGAGCAAACTTACTGTTAACAGTCCCCTGCAACTGATCCAACTGCGCGCTGAGTTGACTCAGGTGATGTTCCAGTCCCTCCAAACGGCTTAATTCCTCTGCCGAAACATTGTGTTCAAACTCAGCAAATTTGACCACAAGTTCAGCAATACGCTGTTCCAACCGCTGAAAGCTCTGTGTAGAGCTAGCAGACTCAGATACAGACAAAAACTGCCACAAAGCTTGCTTGCAGAGATTGCTGAAAGTCTGATACTTCGTGAAAGCCAACTCTTTTTCAATAGCGGCCAGCAAAGTTTGATCCGCAGCATCTTCCGTAAACGCCACCGAGAAATTCGCCTTATTTTTTGCCCACAGTGCCATAGGGTTCAAGCCTTAATGCGTTACTTTATCGTGGCTAGCTGAGCCTCAGCATAAATAAACTGTCCCAAAGCATTAGCTTTCCGGGAAGGCTGAGCCAAGTGAGCCTTAAGATTGGCGTCTTTAAGCAAAGGTTGCAAAACCTCCCAGAAAAACTCGCCGCCCCCGCCAGTCAGAACCACATCCGTCACACGTTCCGGCAGCCACTGCACCAAACGTTCGGACAGTTCGTTAGCGAAAGCCTCCCGCAAATCCTTAATAATCGGATCTAAATTAGTCGGCTTAGTCGCTCCTCTGGGACGGTAAAAACGCTGGCCCTCGGGTTTATTCACCGCTTCCAGTAAAGACAGCGATTGAGGGTCTGCTCCCGGAATCTTTGAGGCAACTTGTTCGTAGAACTTGTTCATTGCGAAGGAATCGCTCTTAGAAGCCGCCCGGGCGAACCGGAAACGATCGACCATTAACAAATCGGTAGTTTGGTGTCCGATATCAACAACAGCCACCGACAGTTCGGGCAACTCCGGCGTAAACTCCTTGTTATCTTGAGCCTCACACCAAATCAGGCTGCCGAACCCTTCCGGCATCACCCAAACGTGACTGATGTTAATATCCACACGCTCGCCCCGGTACACCACAACGTGGGGAGAGCGCAGTTGGCTGATAATCTCTTCCTTTTCCTTCTCAAACTGATCCTGCGAATAAAACGGCAAACCCAGCACAACTGCTACTTCGCCCTTCATCTGGAAATATCCAGCACAGGAAAAGACCTTAACCAAAGCATCTACTACTTTCGACTGGTCGGCGCCACCGAGATTAGCGCCAAAATCTGCCGCCAGTTGACCGATCGCGTACCCCTTGCCCTGGTACTCCAGCCACATATCCAACAGAGGGTCTGTTGCTTTCGACTCAAAGCTGCCACCCCGCACCTTTTCCACGGGCATAGTAGCCACGTTGGCAGGGATGAAAACAACGCTACTCGGGTTGCGACTCACGCAAGCTTTAGTTGCCGTCCGACCCAAATCTGCACTAATAATCGATTTGTTAGAAGCGACTTTAGTCTGCTGGGTCAGCATAGCCGAATTAGGAACAAGCTGTCTAGTTGTCATTGAAATGTGTTACCTCACTGAGCCTCACCATTATCATGCCTTATCCCTTGACACTGCCACGCTTAAAGACAGTGGGTTTTGCGGCGATTCTTCTAACTCTACCTAGATCGGTATCGAAATCAGCACCAAACATTATATTCGGGACGATCGCCCTTACCGTAACTAACCTAACTTTTTCTGGAGCGATCGTGGTCGAAGCTCTGTTGCCTGAGAGTGCATTGTTAAGTTAAATTTAGTTAAGATTCTGAGTGTAAACTTTTGTCGCACTTCTCCGACACCGCGATCTTACCCGATCTGTCCCCAATTCAAGGCATCCGCATTTATGAAAATTTCTTGGCGAACTATACTACTTTGGACTTTACCCGCCTTAGTCATCGGCTTTTTCTTGTGGCAGGGGGCCTTTGCCCCATCCCCGGCAGAAATGAGCAAGAACACCGCCAGCACCCGCCTGAGCTACGGTCGATTCTTAGATTACTTAAACGCCGGTCGAGTGACCAGCGTTGACCTTTACGACGGAGGTCGGACGGCTATTGTCCTAGCAGTCGATCCCGAACTGGACAATCACGAGCAGCGGTGGCGGGTAGATTTGCCCTCAAATGCCCCGGAACTGGTTTCTAGGCTCAGAGACTCAAAAATCAGCTTCGACACTCACCCACTACGCAACGACGGTGCTGTCTGGGGACTTTTAGGCAATCTAGTATTTCCCCTCTTGTTAGTAGGAGGCCTGTTTTTCCTCTTCCGCCGCGGTGGCAACGTTCCCGGCGGCCCGGGCCAAGCCATGAATTTTGGCAAATCCAAAGCTCGCTTTCAAATGGAAGCTAAAACAGGCGTACTGTTCGACGACGTAGCAGGCGTTGAGGAAGCCAAAGAAGAACTACAAGAAGTGGTGACATTCCTCAAAAAACCCGAACGCTTCACCGCAGTCGGGGCGAAGATTCCCAAAGGCGTGCTGCTAGTGGGCCCTCCCGGAACCGGTAAAACCTTGCTGGCAAAAGCGATCGCAGGCGAAGCCGGCGTGCCTTTCTTCAGCATCTCCGGTTCGGAATTTGTTGAAATGTTCGTCGGTGTCGGCGCTTCCCGCGTTCGGGACTTGTTCAAGAAAGCTAAAGAAAATGCTCCTTGCATCATCTTCATCGATGAAATCGATGCAGTCGGTCGCCAACGGGGCGCCGGTATCGGCGGCGGTAACGACGAACGGGAACAAACCCTGAACCAGTTGCTGACGGAAATGGACGGTTTTGAGGGCAATACTGGCATTATCATCATTGCTGCCACCAACCGCCCCGACGTGCTCGACTCAGCGTTGCTGCGTCCGGGACGTTTTGACCGCCAAGTTACTGTAGATACGCCGGATATCAAAGGCCGCTTGGAAATTTTGGAAGTTCACGCGCGCAACAAAAAGCTGTCTGCGGAAATTTCTTTGGACGCCATCGCCCGCCGCACTCCTGGTTTTACCGGCGCTGATTTGGCTAACTTGCTCAACGAAGCGGCTATTTTAACCGCCCGCCGCCGCAAAGAAGCGATTACGATGCTCGAAGTTGACGATGCAGTCGATCGCGTGGTAGCAGGTATGGAAGGCACTCCCTTGGTGGACAGCAAGAGCAAGCGCTTGATTGCTTACCACGAAATCGGCCACGCGATCGTCGGTACAATCATTCAAGCCCACGATCCCGTTCAAAAAGTTACCTTAGTTCCTCGCGGACAGGCCCGCGGCTTGACTTGGTTCATGCCCAGCGAAGACCAAGGTTTGATTTCTCGATCGCAAATTTTAGCCCGGATTAGCGGTGCTTTGGGTGGCCGCGCAGCCGAAGAAGTAGTTTTTGGCGATGCCGAAGTAACTACCGGTGCCGGCAACGACTTGCAGCAAGTAAGCGGCATGGCGCGGCAAATGGTGACTCGCTATGGGATGTCTACCTTGGGCCCGATCGCCCTGGAAGCTCAGCAAAGCGAAATTTTCCTCGGCCGCGACTACACAGCGCGATCGGAATATTCCGAAGAAATAGCCTCTCGGATTGACGGACAAGTTCGAGCAATTGTCGATCACTGCTACGACGACGCCCGCCGAATTATTCGCGAAAATCGCACCGTGATCGATCGCTTAGTCGATTTGTTGATCGAAAAAGAAACCATCGACGGCGAAGAGTTGCGCCTAATCGTCTCTGAATACACTTTTGTTCCTGAAAAAGAACAATACGTTCCTCAGCTTTAAGACTTGTTTAAAGATTACGGACACGGCATTGCCGTGTCTTTAAAAAGTAGGGACGTGGCACTATTGCCACGTCCCTACTTTTTTATTAAACTGTCAATAATATTAAACCGCCCCTAAACGCCAATTAACGCAGATGAATACTACATTTGCCCTAGATACTAAGAATTCGTCATTTTTTTTAATAGCAACTTTGATTTTTGTTTCCATCAATACTTTGAGCGCCCGCGCTGAAAAATTAAGATGTTTTGTAGATATTTGCATCGACCCCAGCAGCGTTGAATTAAGTAAATCCGATATTCCCGGTGCTCCCTCTTATCCAGTCAGAACTATTTTAGGAACTCAACAGTTTAGTAACGAGAAATTGTTGGCGCAAATGGAAGTTAACTGCCAGCAGCGACAGTTTAGAACCGTCCGAGTTAGCGAAGATGGCGAAAATTGGTCTAATTTCGATCCGAGATGGACTTTAGTCGATCGCAACTCATCTTTGTCTCGGCTGGTTGACTATACTTGTAAATTGGCGATCGCAGAACAATAGAATAAATAAGTATACCCTGAAAAAAAACCGCTCGCCTATATCTTCAACCCTGGGCTTGCGGGTGCAAGTCTGACAAGCAGCGATTTCAACCGCCGAGTGTTAATATTACACTCACTCTAAAATCTAAAATCTAAAATCTAAAATCGGATGACAAACCCCACCGAATACCGGCAAAGACGCGAACAATTAATGGCAAAAATTGGCAGCGGGACGGCGATATTTCGCAGCGCCCCCGCTGCTGTCATGCACAACGATGTAGAATATGCCTACCGACAAGATAGCGACTTTTTCTACTTGACCGGTTTCAACGAAGCTGCGGCGGTAGCAGTGCTCGCGCCGCACCACGAAGAACACAAATTTGTGTTGTTTGTGCAGCCAAAAGACTTGGAAAAAGAAACTTGGCACGGTTATCGCGCCGGAGTAGAAGGCGCTAAGGAATTGTACGGCGCGGATGAAGCTTTCCCCATCGCCGAACTTGCGGAAAAATTGCCGAAATATTTAGAAAAAGCCGATCGCATATACTATCACTTCGGGCGCGATCGTAGTTTCGATCAAACAGTCCTCAATCACTGGCAGCGCTTGATGGCAACCTACCCGAAACGCGGCACAGGTCCCACAGCAATCGAAGATTCCAACATTATTTTACACCCGATGCGGCTGGTGAAAAGCGAAACTGAATTAGCATTAATGCGAAAAGCGGCTAATATCTCAGTTGCAGCGCACAACCGCGCCCAAGAATTCGCCAAACCGGGCAGATACGAATATGAAATTCAAGCTGAAATAGAACATACTTTTGGCTTAAATGGCTGCACTCCCGCTTACCCTTCAATTGTTGCATCCGGTTACAATGCCTGCGTCCTCCACTACATCGAAAACAACAGGCAAATGCAGGAAAACGATTTGCTGCTAATAGATGCCGGTTGTGCTTGCGGCTACTACAACGCCGATATTACTCGCACTTTTCCTGTTAGCGGCAAATTTACAGCCGAACAACAGATAATTTATGACTTAGTTTTGCAAGCACAATTGCAGGCAATTAGTCAAGTCTATCCCGGAAATCCTTACAGCAAAATTCATGAAACAGCGGTGCGCGTGTTGGTGGAAGGTTTAATGGATTTAAAACTTTTGGTGGGGGACATTGAAGAGATAATTAAAGAAGAGAAATACAAGCCATTTTATATGCACCGCACTGGTCATTGGCTGGGATTGGACGTGCACGATGTGGGCGTTTATCAGTACGGCGAAAATCCGCAAGTTTTGCAGGCAGGACAAGTGCTGACTGTGGAACCGGGTATTTATATTTCTCCTTATATTAAACCCGTGGAAGGACAGCCGGAGGTTCCTGAAAAATGGCGCGGTATTGGCGTGAGAATTGAAGATGATGTTTTGGTGACATTTGACAGCCATGAAGTCTTGACGGCGGGAGTTCCTAAATAAAGGTAGAAGGCTTTCGGCAGAAGTCGAAAAAGATTCTGGCTAATTAAGTTGGCAGTGTAGGCTTGAGCTTTGTTAGTATTAACTTGAAAAAGCTCAAGCCTGTACTGCCAAACCTACAGCAATTATGTGTATTGATCCTACCAAGATCGATCGACCTCTCGAAACCTGCGAAGCATTAGTAGCAGAGCAAAAAGCAAAAATTCGGCAACTTGAAGAGGATTTGCAGCAGCAGAGAGAATTGTGCCTGAAATTAGAAGCACAACTCAAAGCAGTCGAGAATGCTGGCTTTTCGGGTTCCGTAACTGAATTGGATATCACCGAGGACGATCGCATTCAGTTAATCGCATCTCTGGAAAAAAGCCAGGAAATGTACCGAACTCTCATCAAACATTATCCGAATGGTTCGGTGTTTTTATTCGATCGCGATTTGCGCTATACTCTGGTTGACGGTCAAGGTTTGGCAGTAGTTGGTTTGTCCAAAGAACAGTTGGAAGGCAAAACATTGTGGGAAGTATCCTCACCTGAAGATTTGCCCCTTTTTGAGACTACATATCGCGCTGCTTTGGCAGGAAAAGAGAATACTTTTGAATATAAATACCGCCATCGCATTTATTCAACAACAATTGCTCCAGTCAAAAACGACCGGGAAGAAATTTTTGCAGGAATGGTCGTTACTCAAGATATTACCGAAAAAAAACAGGCAGAAATAGCGCTCGAAGAAATCAAAAATCAGCTAGAAATTAAATATCAAAAGCGCACTGAAGACTTGAAAACCGCAAACGCTCAATTGCAGGAAGAAATTTTCTCTCGCTGGCGCGCCGAAAAAGCTCTGCGGGAAAGCCAGGAACAGCTAGAACTGTTTTTTTCTCAATCTTTAGATGGCTTTTTCTTTGTAATGCTGGACGAACCCGTGCACTGGGACGATACAGTTGACAAAAAAAAAGTTTTGGATTACGTGTTTGCTAACGGGCGGGTAACCAAGGCGAATGATGCTTTGATAGCTCAATACGGAGGTATTAGGGAACAGTTTATTGGCCGCACGCTTGACTCTTTATTCTCCCACAACTTTACTGGCTGCAGAGAGATAATCAAGCAATTTTTTGATGAAGGCCGAATTCATATCGAAAATGACAATCGCAAGTTTGACGGGGATATAATTTGGGTGGAAGGCGACTATATTTGCATTTACGATTCCCACGGCCGAATCGTCGGGTATTTTGGCGTCCAGCGCGATATTAGCGATCGCAAAAAAACCGAAGCAGCGCTGAAAGAAAGCGAAGAAAGGTTCCGACAGCTAGCAGAAAACATTGAAAGCGTGTTTTGGATGGTAAACGTTCAACCCCAGGAAATTATTTATATCAGTCCGGGTTACGAAAAGATTTGGGGCAGAAGCTGCGCTGATTTGTATGCTAACGGGCGCTTTTTTGCAGATTCCCTCCATCCAGAAGATCGCGAGCGCGTTATTGCTAATTTAACTAGACGAATTGCGTCGGAAGACGAGATAGAATATCGAATTGTCAGGCCGGACGGCAAAATCCGCTGGATTCGCGATCGGGCTTTTCCGATTAGAAATCAAGCTGGTCAAGTTTACCGGATCGTTGGCATTGCAGAAGATATAAGTGAAGGCAAACAGGCAGAAAAAACCATCCGCGAAAGTGAAGAACGCTTCCGCCAGTTAGCAGAAAATAGCCAAGATTGCTTCTGGCTAATTTCTGCTGAGTTCACCGATTTATTGTATCTGAGTCCAGCTTACGACCAAATCTGGGCGCGCAGTCGCGAAGGATTGTATGCCGACCCCTTAAAATTCATGGAGTGGGTGCATCCAGAGGATAAACCTTTGTTGCAAGAGGCAATTAGGAGAGTGTTACAGGGCGAATCCACCAGTACCGAATATCGGTTTTTTCGGTCAGACGGCACAATGCGCTGGTTATGCGATCGAGCTTTTCCCATTTACGACGAATCGGGCAAAATTTACCGCATCGCGGGTATTGCTGAAGATATCAGCGATCGCAAATTTACCGAGGCCCGCATTCAAGCAGCACTCCGCGAAAAAGAAGTATTGCTCAAAGAAATTCACCACCGAGTCAAAAATAATATGCAGATAATTTCTAGCCTGCTGCAACTTCAAGCTCAATACATTGAAGACGAAGCTACGCTAACTTTATTTGAAGAAAGCCAGACCCGCATCCATTCAATGGCTCTGATTCATGAGCAACTTTATCAATCCGAAAATCTCGATCAGATCGCCCTTTCCCCCTACGTCGAAAATTTGGTTGCTAATTTGTATCAATCTTTTGGTTGTGGCAACACTCCCATCCAATTTAACCTCAAAGTTGACCCAATTTATTTAAACATAGAAACAGCTATTCCGTGCGGCTTAATTATTAACGAGCTGGTTTCTAACTCTTTAAAATATGCCTTTGTTTTAAGTTTAGAAGGTGAAATTGCTATTAAATTTCATGAAATAAATGACCACCAATTTCATTTAACTATTCAAGATAACGGTCGCGGATTTCCGGCAGATTTAGATATAGAAAATAGTGAAACTTTAGGATTGCGATTAGTGAAAATGTTGGCGTACCAATTAGAGGGAACGCTTGCCATTGACAGTCAGTGTGGCATCTGCTATAATCTAATTTTTAAAGAGTTAAATTATCGGCGGCGCATTTAAGTAAAAATGAACTCTATAAAAGTTTTGGTTGTAGAAGACGAAGTTATTGTAGCCCAAGACATAGCAGGTCGATTAAAAAAACTGGGATATGCAGTAACAGCTACAGTTTCTTCAGGAGAAGAAGCCATTCAAAAAGCAATAGAAAACCCGCCCGATTTAGTGTTGATGGATATCGTGCTTAAAGGTGACATGGACGGGGTGACAGCGGCCGAGAAAATCCGAATTAATAGGGATGTGCCGACAGTATTTTTAACAGCTTATGCCGACGATCAAACGCTGCAAAGAGCGAAACTTACAGACCCATTCGGTTATATTATCAAACCATTTCAACAAAATGATTTGCGGGTGGCGATCGAGATTGCCCTGCACAGACACGAAATCGAAACCAAGATGCGAGAAGCTCTCAAAGCTGCGGAAGCAGCCAGAGAGTCGATGGAAGAAAAATCGCACCGCCAAAACCAGTATATTTCAATGGCCGCTCACGAATTGCGGAACCCGCTCAACGCGATTTTAATCTCTGCGGAACTGCTAAAGCTCGATCGAACTCGCAGCAGTGACGAATCCCAAGTGAGAACCCTGCGGCTGGTGCACTCAGCTACCCAAAAGATGAACCAGCTAATCGACGATATGCTGTTCATGGGTCGAGCAGAAGCAGGCCAACTCAAATGCAATCCATTACCGATAAATTTAGTCGAATTTTGTCAAGACTTGCTCGATCAATTGCAGTTAGGAAATGAAGCCAAACACAAACTAACATTAATCCCGTCCGATGTTACCAGCGCGATGTTAGATCAACAATTGCTGCACGGCATTATTTCTAACTTAATCGTCAACGCCATCAAGTATTCCCCCAACGGCGGGCAAGTCACCTTGGAATTGGAATGCCGTCCAGCAAGCGAAGGAGACAAAGAAGCTATTTTCTGCTTGTCTCCTCACTCTTTCTTTTCCAATTCATACTTTACCAATATTAATTCTCCCTTACTAATTATCCGCATCCGAGACGAAGGTATCGGCATCCCAGAAACTGAAGTAGGGAAAATATTTGAAATGTTTTACCGATGCAAGAATACTGGGAAGATTAAAGGTAACGGTTTGGGATTAACAATTGTTAAAAAAGCTGTGGAATTGCAAGGAGGTGCGATCGCCTGCGAAAGCAAAATGGGCATCGGTACAACCTTCACAGTCGCGCTTCCTTACGTAGCACTTTCCTGTAAGACTCAACTATAAACAACTTAAATGCCACTACAAATACTAATCAAAGTGTTGCAAAATCCACTCCACCGCCGCCGCTAAATTTGCTGCAATAAAATCCGGTTTAGTATGGTGCTGATACTCCCCACTCAACACACTTTCTCCGTAACCAGTCTGCACCAAAATACCAGTACAGCCGGCATTGTGAGCCATATCAACATCAGTGGCTTTATCTCCGACCATAAAACTATTTCGCAAATCTAAATCCTGTTCCCAAGCCGCCGCTACCAACATCCCTGTATTTGGTTTTCGCCACGTTGTATACCGCGTGAATTCTGGGTTGGTTCCGCCTTCGGCTGCGCTTAAATAAGGACAGTAATAAAGAGCATCTAACTTGGCTCCCGCTTCATTTTCTAATAGCTGACAGAGGCGTTTGTGCAAAGCTTCTACGTGGCTAACCGGATAATAACCCCTGGCCGGGCCGGATTGATTGGAAACCAAACAGCAAAATATTTGTTTGTCATTTAAACGGCGTACAGCTTCGGCCACTCCGGGGATTAAATGCAAATCTTCTACTTTGTGGATGTAGCCGGCTTCGATATTGAGGACGCCATCTCTGTCAAGAAATACTGCTTGTTTCATTGTTGTATTGTTTTTGATATAATATAAAACCCGGTGGCATCGGAATTGATATTACCCACATTCAGGACACGGCAATTCCCAAGGCGTGTCAACTTAAGCTTTGCGTCCGCTAGTCCTCCCGCCTACCCGCCAGTCCGCCAGGGAATGAATTCCCTGTCTAATAGCCAAAGTCCTCTAAAAGAGGACTGAATCATTCATTAGTCCTCTTTTAGAGGACTTCAGCTTTGAGGCAGGGGTTTCAACCCCTGTCGGACTATGGGTGTAACGTTAAGTTGACTCCAAGGGACACTGCCGTGTCCTCATCATCATTCTAAAATAGATTGTTTGCCTAACCATTCGCGGAAACTATTATGATACAAACTATAGCAAATTTCTCCTCCAATTTCTTGTTGAGTTAAGAACTCGATCCAATTGTCTAATGCTTTTTCAACATCGTATTCATCCAGATCAATTATATTGGCGATCGCACTTACAGATAAACTTGCTGTTGATTGTACCAAAACATTCAGCACAGACAACTCGCTCGCCGATAAGCCATCACCTCTCATCCGCAGCCAGTGGTTTTGATAATACGCTGCTAAACCGGGAGGAAGTTCAGAGACAAGTGAGGACTCCCCCAGATTAGCATCGGGGTGTGAATTCTCGTTAATGGCAGGTAACATCTGACTCAGATACATGAAATTGTTTTCGCTGACAGTTGCGAGTTGTTGGCCCAATTCGGGTGCAGTTAAATCCGGTGCGGTTGATAGGTATTGCTGAATGTAGTTCAGGGCATCTTCGCGATTTTGGGCGGGATAATCTCTTAAATCGAGAGTTTGAGAGGGCGTTTCAATTAACAAACCGGATTTCTCTCTCAAAAACGGGCGGCGGGCGAGGATAAAATAAGTACGATCGCCCAAATATCTCGGCAGATAAAACAGATTTGAGCTGGGAGGCTGACTGGTGCGGGCGATCGCGTCTACAGAATCAATGACTATTATCAACTTTTGGCGATCGGCTAATTTATCGCTAATTTGCTGAAGCAACAAAGACAGAAACCAACTCCCATCATGGGATTCGAGATTTTGAAGTTGAGATTTGAGCTTGACAATTTCCAATGTTTCCCCATTGGCGGCAAGGTATTTGTCAATCAGTTGAGTGCAGACTGAAGCGAGAAAATCTTCAGCTCGATTTTTGCCTTCAACGGCAGCGTTGTAATAGATACTGCGAGGATGGGCGGTGACATATTGAGCGAGGATGGAACTTTTGCCGCAGCCGGGAGTGCCGACAATTGTGAAATAACCGCGGCTGTGGGAGTTTAGAAAGTCGGAAATGGCAGAAAAAACAAAGTTGCGCCCTGCAAAATTCTCGGTTTTTTCTCGCAGGAGTTGCTGAAATTCTGGTGGGTAAGAATCGGTATAGATGGGAGTTAGAAAAAGTGAGGAATTCATGTTAGTGCCTCCATCCCTTCTAGCCGCAGGAAATGTACGTGACCCAATCGATCTGCTGCCACAATTGTTAATCCATCGGGTGCAATAGCGCAAGACGTTATCGCACTTTCACCTGTGAAACTGGCAATGACATTTCCACTCCACAAATCCCAGACTTTGAGGGTGTTGTCCGATGAACCAGAAATCGCCCGCTTGCCATCAGCAGTGAGAGCGACTGCATTTACCGAGTTTCTGTGACCCTGAAGAGGAAACAGTTCCTTTCGAGTTGTTAAGTCCCAGACTTTAAGGGTGTTGTCCGATGAACCAGAAATCGCCCATTTGCCATCAGCAGTGACAGCAACTGCATTTACCGAGTAGCTGTGACCTTTGAGAGTAAACTCTAACTCTTCCTTTCTAGTTGTTAAATCCCAGACTTTGAGGGTGTTGTCTGATGAACCAGAAATCGCCCGTTTGCCGTCGGGGGTGACAGCAACTGCATTTACCGAGTAGCTGTGGAAAGTAAACTCTTCCTTTCCAGTTGTTAAATTCCAGACTTTGAGGGTGTTGTCCGATGAACCAGAAATCGCCCGTTTGCCGTCGGGGGTGACAGCAACTGCATTTACCGAGTAGCTGTGGAAAGTAAACTCTTCCTTTCCAGTTGTTAAATTCCAGACTTTGAGGGTGTTGTCCGATGAACCAGAAATCGCCCGTTTACCGTCGGGGGTGACAGCAACTGCATTTACCGAGTAGCTGTGGAAAGTAAACTCTTCCTTTCCAGTTGTTAAATCCCAGACTTTGAGGGTGTTGTCTCTTGAACCAGAAATCGCCCGTTTGCCATCAGCAGTGACAGCAACTGCATTTACCGAGTAGCTGTGGAGAGTAAACTCTTCCTTTCCAGTTGTTAAATTCCAGACTTTGAGGGTGTTGTCCGATGAACCAGAAATCGCCCGTTTGCCATCCTCCGTGACAGCAACTGCATTTACCGTGTATCTGTGAACTTTGAGAGTAAACTCTTCTTTTCCAGTTGTTAAATCCCAGACTTTGAGGGTGTTGTCCGATGAACCGGAAATAGCCCGTTTGCCGTCGGGGGTGACAGCAACTGCATTTACCAAGTCGCTGTGACCTTTGAGAGTAAACTCTTCCTTTCGAGTTGTTAAATCCCAAACTTTCAGGGTTTTGTCCCACGAACCAGAAATCGCCCGTTTGCCATCAACAGTGACGGAAACTGCATTTACCAAGTTTTTGTGACCATTGAGAGTAAACTCTTCTTTTCCAGTTGTTAAATCCCAGACTTTGAGGGTGTTGTCCGATGAACCAGAAATCGCCCGTGTGCCATCAGCAGTGACAGCAACTGCATATACTGAATCGCTGTGACCATTGAGAGTAAACTCTTCTTTTCCAGTTGTTAAATCCCAGACTTTGAGCGTTTTGTCTCTTGAAGCAGAAATCGCCTGTTTCCCATCAGCAGTGACGGTTATCGCATTTACCAAGTTTTTGTGACCATTGAGAGTAAACAGTTCCTTTCCCGTTGTTAAATCCCAGACTTTGAGGGTTTTGTCCCACGAACCGGAAATCGCCCGCTTGCCATCAGCAGTGACGGCGACTGCATTTACCCACTTGCTGTGACCATTGAGAGTAAACAGTTCCTTTCCCGTTGTTAAATCCCAGACTTTGAGGGTTTTGTCCCACGAACCAGAAATCGCCCGTTTGCCGTCGGGGGTGACAGCGACTGCATTTACCCAGTGACTGTGACCATTGAGAGTAAACTGTTCATCTCCAGTTGTTAAATCCCAGACTTTGAGGGTGTTGTCTCTTGAACCAGAAATTGCCCGTTTGCCGTCGGGGGTGACAGCGACGGCATTTACCGAGTTGATATGACCTTCGAGGGTTCGTAGCAATCCCCTGCGAGGGGGAGTTAAACAGGGTGTCAAAGGACGCAACCAAGGTGTTGCTTTCCACTGCTTTGCTACCTCTGGCATTGCCTGAATTGCTGGAATGTTAAAGTGCAGCAAGCGCCCTAACAATTGCCCTGCCAGTTGCGTTTTATCTCGCTCCCAAATATCGGCTGACATCCACAGTACCGCTTGAATCAAGTTCAGGGCTTTCGCTTTTTCTTGGTTGTACTCTGGGTGAGTTACTGCTTCTGAATCGTCAACCAAATTGAAATCATCAATCAGTGCCTGCACCCCAAACTCAGGATGCTGAATCTTTGCCATCAGAAAGTTAAAGTCTGTCAGCTTTTGATAATACTTTTCTAAATTACCTGACTTGACATAATTTGGCAGTAAGCTGCCCAGATAAGCACGTTGATAGAAAAGTGGTTTGGCCGCTAACTTGTCAGCAAATTCTCCCATCTCACGCCATCCCCTTTTCTAAATACTCAGCAATCCCTTCTAGCCGCAAGAAATATACGCAGCCGGATTTGTCGCCTGCCACAATTGTGACTCCATCGGGTGCAATAGCGCAACAGGCGATCGGGCTTTCACAGGTGAAATTAGCAATAACCTTTCCACTCGACAAATCCCAGACTTTTATGGTGTTGTCCGATGAACTGGAAATCGCCCGTTTGCCGTCGGGGGTGACAGAAACTGCATTAACCGAGTTGCTGTGACCTTTGAGAGTAAACTCTTCCTTTCCAGTTCTTAAATCCCAGACTTTGATGCTGGTGTCTGATGAACCAGAAATCCCCCGCTTGCCATCAGCACTGACGGCAACTGAATTTACCGAGTCGCTGTGACCTTTGAGAGTAAACAGTTCGTTTCGAGTTGTTAAATCCCAGACTTTGATGGTCTTATCAGATGAACCAGAAACCCCCCGCTTGCCATCAGCACTGACAGCAACTGAATTTACCGAGTCGCTGTGACCTTTGAGAGTAAACTCTTCCTTTCCAGTTGTTAAATCCCAGACTTTGATGGTCTTGTCGAAAGAACCGGAAACTGCCCTATTGCCATCACCAGTGACGGCTACTTCATTTACCCAGTTAGTATGACCTTCGAGAGTAAACAGTTCCTTTCCACTTGTTAAATCCCAGACTTTAAGGGTCTTGTCCCACGAACCATAAATCGCCCGCTTGCCATCAGCAGTGGCGACAACTGCTTTTACCGAGTCCCTGTGACCTTTGAGAGTAAACTCTTCTTTTCCAGTTGTTAAATCCCAGATTTTGATGGTGTTGTCTGATGAACCAGAAATTGCCTGCTTGCTATCAGCGGCGACGGCAACTGCATTGACCAAGTAGCTGTGACCTTTAAGAGTAAACTCTTCCTTTCGAGTTGTTAAATCCCAGACTTTGATGGTGTTGTCCGATGAACCAGAAATCCCCCGCTTGCCATCGGAGGTGACAGCAACTGAATTTACCGAGTCGCTGTGACCTTTGAGAGTAAACTCTTCCTTTCCAGTTCTTAAATCCCAGACTTTGATGGTCTTGTCGAGAGAACCGGAAATCGCCCGCCTGCCATCCTCCGTGACGGCAACTGCATTTACCCAGTCGCTGTGACCTTTTAAAGTAAACAGTTCATTTCCAGTTGTTAAATCCCAGACTTTGATGGTCTTGTCGAGAGAACTAGAAATCGCCGTCTTGCCATCCTCCGTGACGGCAACTGCATTTACCCAGTCGCTGTGACCTTCGAGAGTAAACAGTTCATGTCCAGTTGTTAAATCCCAGATTTTAATGGTCTTGTCCCACGAACCAGATAGCGCCCGCTTGCCATCCTCCGTGACGGCAACTGCATTTACCCAATTACTGTGACCTTCGAGAGTAAACAGTTCGTTTCTAGTTGCTAAATCCCAGACTTTGATGGTGGTGTCCCACGAACCAGAAATCGCCCGCTTGCCATCAGGAGTAACGGCTATTGCTTTTACCGAGTCGCTGTGACCTTTTAGAGTAAACTCTTCCTTTCCAGTTCTTAAATCCCAGACTTTAATGGTGTTGTCCGATGAACCAGAAATCGCCCGCTTGCCATCCTCCGTGACGGCAACTGAATTTACCGAGTCGCTGTGACCTTTGAGAGTAAACTCTTCCTTTCCAGTTCTTAAATCCCAGACTTTGATGGTCTTGTCGAAAGAACTAGAAAGCGCCCGCTTCCCATCCTCCGTGACGGCTACTGCATTTACTGAGTTGCTGTGACCTTCGAGGGTGCGTAGCAATCCCCTGCGAGGGGGAGTTAAACAGGGTGTCAAAGGACGCAACCAAGGTGCTGATTTCCACTGCTTTGCTACCTCTGGCATTGCCTGAATCTCTGGCATTTCAAAGTACAGTAAGCGCCCTAACAATTGTTGCGCCAGTTTGCTCCGATCTCGCTCCAAAATATCGGCTGACATCCACAGTACCCTTTGAATCAAGTCCAGGGCTTTCGCTGTTTCTGGATTGTACTCTGAGTGAGTTACTGCTTCTGAATCGTCAAGCAAATTGAAATCATCAATAAGTGCCTGCACCCCAAACTCAGGATGCTGAATCTTTGCCATCAGAAAGTTAAAATCACTCAGTTTTTGATAATACTTTTGTAAATTACCTGACTTGATATGATTTGGCAGTAAGCTGCCCAGATAAGCACGTTGATAGGAAAGTGGTTTGGTCGCTAACTTGTCAGCAAATTCTCCCATCTCAATCCATCCCCTTTTCTAAATACTCAGCAATCCGTTGATTTACTTCCTGAAAAATTCTCCGCTTTGAATCCATCTCCCGTTTGGTTTTCAGAAAGTCAAGGAAACTAGCATGATAGATGGTATAGCAGATTTCTCCGTCTAAATTCTGCTTTTTTAAATACTCAACCCACTCATCTTCTAAAACCTTTTTCACATCGCATTCATCCACCTTGGCAATTCCCGCAATCATCTCGCAGGGAATCGGGGTGGCAATCTCTAGTAAAATATACAAGACCATCTCCATCAATTGCCCTGGCTTAGATTCCATTTTCATCCGCACCCAATGGCTTTGATAATACTCTAGCAACCCGTCTGGCAATTGCTTTAAACTCAAGTCATCGTAATCGCCCTTAGCAATTGCTGGCAAAACATACCGCAAATACATAAAATTGTTTTCGCTCTTGTTTGCCACTTGCTCGGCAAACGTTGTATCGGCAATGCTGTGGGTTTGAATCCAGTTTCTTAGTCCATCTTTATAGTCAGGATCAGTATTGATAAAAAAGCGAATATATTCTTTGATATCATCCTGATTAAAATTCATGTATTTTTCGTCTCTTAAATCTAAGTCTTTTACCGGAACTCCCGGAGATACAGTCAGCCGCTTTTTACCGAGGTTATAGGGTCGCCTAGTCAGCAGAAAATATACGTTATTGGGCAGAGTTGTGGGTAAATGTAAAAGATTTTCTCCCTGTTCTTGTTCAACTTCATCCAGTGCATCAATTGCAATTACCAAACGTTCGCCCGAAGTGAGTTGTCCCGCCACCTTGGCCAGTAAAGTTGGTAAATCGGCGTCTTCTGAATTTGGCAATTGATAACGGTCAATTAATTGCCGCCGAATGCTCTTCAAAAACAATTCGGGTCGGTTCCGGCGTTCGACGAAAATATTGAAATAACAGGGTGATTTATGTTCAGAGACGTATTTGGCAACGATCGAACTTTTGCCCATTCCCGCATCCCCGATGATTGTAAAATAACCGTGAGGATTTTCGGTGATAAATAGCTGAAAAGTATCAAAAACAAATCCGCGACCGCAAAAGGTTTTAATTTTTTCCGCTATCAGTGAATCAAACTCTGGTGGCAGCGAATCTTGGCTATACCAATGTTTGGGGTCAACAATATCTGTTGGCTCTATTCCTAATGCTTTAGCTATGTTTGTAACTGACCATCTTTCTACGCCATTAGGACAGTCTTTTGTACCCAGTAAACGCTTAACTGTATCAGGGGAAACATTAGCTTTTGTCGCGAGTTCTTCTATGGTCAGTTTAGCTTGTTTGTAGAATTCTCTGAGCTTAATTTTTCCAGCTTCACTCGATTGAACTTTATCGGATGGGCGCATAGTAGGCATAGTAGGTTTTTAGGTATGCTGGTTAGTTTTTAAGTTAATCCAATAATCCGATAGTGCGATAGTCCGACATTCCGACAGGGGTTGAAACCCCTGTCTCATAGCGAAAGTCCTCGCTATCACGACTATAAATTAGTATTTTAGTGGGTTTCAACCGACTTTTGCTATGAGACAGGGAATTAATTCCCTGACGGATTTCGGGGGAATGAAACAGCCTTGGGGTTAGGGGGCAGCGAGATTTCAGGATGCTTTATGCGTAAGTCCTATTCGATAATCCTATAGTCCGACAGGGGTTGAAACCCCTGTCTCATAGCGAAAGTCGTCTGAAGACGACTAAAAATTAGTATTTTAGTCGGTTGAAACCGACTTTGGCTATTAGCCAGGGAATTAATGCCCTGGCGGATTTCGGGGGAATAAAAAACCCTTAAGGCTAGGGGCGATCGAGATTTAAAAATTCTTCATGCGTAACTCTAATCGCACTTACATTCTATATTTACAAAACTTACGCACTCCGACCTTCATAACCGGGTTTTTTACCGGATATGCGATGCTCTAACGAAGTCTTTTCGTAAAAAAAAGGTTTCTGGGCACATACGTAAATCCTAATTTAATTACTTCTGCCTGACTAGGGCAGATAGATTTTAATCTCCTGCCCTATCTGCCCCAAAATTTAGGGCATATCCTAAATTAAAACTCACCTTATCTGCCCTTGAGTCTCCCTTTTTGCTTCAGTAGGATATCGGTAGAAACAAAAAAGTTCTCAACATTTAGCAGAAAAAACAGTTATGAATTTTAACTTAGGCAACTCGCACCGTGACGAAGATTTTAGCGAAATGGATGAAATCCCGTCACTTGGGATAGGTATAAAAATTATTAGCAAAATTGCCGATGAGCTTAGTTATACCCACACTTCTGACCATCGAAACTGTCTGTTAATTGTAAAATATTTTCAGCCTGTACTACCTCACCCTAGCACTCAAGCTGTTTGTTTTAAGCGAGCAACCGATACTTTAAACATTTTCAACTGGCTGAAAGAGCAAAAAACTAGCCAATCCGATCGAAGTTCTAACCAGCCACTGCAAAAAATTACTCTGCAACTTAATAGTGATATTGCCACTGTCACTCAAGTTTTATGGTGGGTGGAACAGTTAGAGAATCTACCACTTCCCGAAGAAGTTTTGCAGCTTTGTAAACTTGCGACGGTGGAGGGGTTTATCAATGCTATTCACCACCACAAAAATATGCCAGCAAACACTCCGATCGATCTTGCGATCGCAGTTTTTAACGAACGCATAGAAATTCAAATTTGGGATTGGGGAAAGCCTCTTAATTTCCCAAGCACAGTTAAAAGTGAACAATCGCAAGCAAAAGCTCCGTTCGGTTTAAAAGAGCTGAAATTTATGTTTTAGCAAAGATGACTATATCTGCCAATCATTCTTTAATTAGTTCTGCATGACTAGGGCAGATAGGTTTTAATTTCCTGCCCTATTTGCCCTAAAAATTAGGGCAAAGCGCAAATTAAAACTCACCTTGTCTGCCCTTGAGTCTCGCTTTTTGCTTCAGTAGGATATCTGTAGAAACAAAAAACATCAATATTTAGGAGAGAAAACCGTTATGAACTCTAACTTAGAAAATTCGCACCGTGACGAAAATTTTAGCGAAATCGATGAAATAGGCAAAATAGGTATAAAACTTATTGGCAAAATTGCCGATGAGCTAAGTTATACCCGCACGTCTGAGGGGCGAAACTGTCTGTTAATTGTAAAATATTTTCAGCCAGCTTTAGTATCACCCCAACCTAGCCCTGAAGCTAGTATTTTTAAGCGTGCAATCGACGTTTTACACAGCTTTAACTGGCTTCAAGAGCAACGAAATCCCCAATCCGAGCCAAGTTATAACCAGCCATTCCACAAAATGCCATTCCACAAAATAAAGCTTCAAGTAAGTAGCGAGCTCCAGGCGGTTACTCAAGTTTTATGGTGGGTCGAGCAGTTTTTTTTAGAGCCTCTACCCATTCCCGAAGCAGTTTTGCAGCTTTGTAAACTTGCTGCGATCGAGGGTTTTGCCCATGCTGTTCGCCACGCCCACACAAATCGATCCTTGGAAACTCCGAAAATAGAACTGGCGATCGCAGTATTTAACGAACGCCTAGAGATCGAAATATGGGATTGGGGCAAGCCTTTTGACCTCAAGACCAAGCTGAAAGAAGAATTGCCCGAAAAAACTCTGTTTAGTTGGAACGACCTGGCCTTTACTCTTCACTAAAGCTGTTCTGAAATTGCCAGTTGTCCATTGACAAGAGAAAGGAACTTTTTTGTGATGACTACTGATACTACTCCCAAGATTCTCGTTGTGGATGATGACCCATCCATCCGCAATTTAATTCATCGCTTTTTAAATCATAAATATCAAGTAGATTCGGCAGCAGATGGCGAGACTGCTTTAGCATTGTTTGAGAAATTAAACCCACTGCTAGTAATTCTCGATTGGAATTTGCCGGATACTACAGGCTATCACCTCTGCCAAGAAATGCAGCGCCGTACTAATGTTTTTGTGATCATGTTAAGCAGCCGCACAGACGAAGCTGATAAACTTAAAGTCCTTTCTGCGGGTGCTGATGACTATATCTGCAAACCATTTGCTCTGGCGGAGTTGGCAATTCGTATAGAAGTTGTGTTGAGACGCATGAGGTCTGTCACTTGATCACGTATTGTATTCGATCAATTCGCGATCGATTCAGCGCGTCGGGAAGCAACTCTCAACGATCGCATTATCAAGTTAACAGCCTTGGAATTTAAGATATTGTATTTTTTGGCAAGTCATTCTGGTCAATCTTGAAGTCGCCAACAGCTAATCGAAAAAATTTGGGGGTGGAACTGCGACGACACAGGAGAAGAGCAACTTGTTAGCGTACATATTGGTCAGATTCGCAAGAAAATGATTCAAGTTGATGCTACTGGGCCGCAGTTTATTAAAACTATTCGGGGTTACGGTTACAGGTTCGAGCCGCCCTCGTACACTGCAATGGCAATTTCCTAAGCTCATCCGCATTAACCACTTTATAAAATTCTAATTTAGAACTTTATTGCTCGCTCAAAATAGGTAAAAACTGATGGTGACACTTGAGGGTGCGGAATGTGGGTTGCAGCAGATAATGGATGATTTGGAAGACTAACATCGAGTTTTAAATCCCCGATTTCTTTCCTCATCCCCGGGCTCTGCCTCCTGTGAAGCGCAGACAAGCGAGGCAGAGCCTCTAGATATGGGTTCCCAGGCAGAGCCTGGAAACCCGCTAAAAGTCCTTACTACGAACTTTTGTTCTTAGCCGCCCCAAACCTTCTTCAAAACATCTTGAGGAGAGATGTCTGCCATTTTGCCAGTAGGAGATTTGATGCCCAAAAATCGATCGCTCTTTGGCAACAATTTTGCAGGTTCAGTCGGGCCAAACAAAGCTATTGTATAAGTTTGAACCGCCACAGCTAAGTGCATCGGCGCACTGTCAGTACATATCATCAAATTAGCAGCAGCAATGGTGGCAGCCAACTTACCGACATCATCCGGCGAGATAACTTTTACATTGGGACATGACTCGACTAACTTTGTTACGAATTCTGCATCTTCTGGGCCTTTCACAACAACAACAGGCAAATTCGGCTGCCGCTGCTGACAATCTTCAATTATTTGCTTCCAGTTGTCTGTAGGGTAAATTTTGTCAATACCTTTAGACACAGCTAATTGACTCGAACCGCCGTGAATTAGAATGTAACCGCTTTCTTTTACGCCCAACCGCTGCTGTTCGGCTTCCGCCCACTGAATGTCCTGTTTTGGTACATTAATTGCGATCGCCGGACAAGGATTTGTAATGTTGAATCCTTGCAGCAAATCGTGGTACATTGAAGCCGCGTACTGTTCAGTTTTCAGCGGTATCGCAGCAGTGAGAAATCGAGCGCCGTTGGTTCCCGAATAGCCAACTCTCTGCGGAATGCCGGTCAGCCACAGCAGCAGCCCCACAGTCCACCGCTGGCCGAGGGAAATAACTGCTTCGTATTCGCGATCGCGAATTACGCCCAGTAAATTGCCCAAATCTGCCATAGCGTTGCGGTCTTTGAAATTGTACGTCAAGACTTCTTTGACGGATTTGCAGACTCGGTAAGCACCCTTTGCCCTCGGTTCGACGATGACATCAATTTGCGCGTCGGGATAAGACTGCTTGAGGTCATCAAGAGTGGGGAAAAATAAAATTTGGTCGCCAATCCCGCCAGGGACAAGTGCTAGTATTCGCATCATAAACGATCGGGCTATTATTGATCGAGGTAGCTCTCAGAGATCGGCTCTCAACTATCAGCTTATAGTATTTCTAGACCTTAAAAGCTACTGGCTGACAGCTAAACAACTGACTCAAAAGTACAGGACGCTCTTATTATATATATCTAGTTGGGTTAAAAACGGTTAGTAAATGCACTTATTAATTCCTGCAGCAGGTTCGGGGCGACGGATGGGGAGTCAGCGGAACAAACTGCTGCTGACTTTGCTGGCAAAACCTTTGCTGAGTTGGACTTTGGCTGCTGCTGAAGCTTCGCAGCACATTAGCTGGATTGGCATCATGGGCCAGCCAGACGATTTTCCTGATTTTAAAGCAATTCTGAGCGATTTATCTTTGGTTAAGCCCGTGGAACTGATTCAAGGAGGCGCCACCAGGCAAGAGTCAGTTTACAACGGTTTGCAGGCTTTGCCCCCCAATGCCGATCGAGTGTTGATTCACGACGGCGCCAGGTGTTTGGCAACTGCTGAATTGTTCGATCGATCTGCCGAGGTTCTCTTGACCTGTCCGGGCTTGATTGTAGCCGTCCCGGTCAAGGATACGATTAAGGTCGTAGATGAGCGTCGGATCGTGCGAGACACCCCAGACAGAAGCAATTTGTGGGCGGCACAGACTCCCCAAGGATTTGAAGTGAAATTGTTAAAGCAGTGTCACGAAGAAGGGCGACAAAAAGGTTGGGAAGTTACCGACGATGCGGCTTTGTTTGAAAAATGCGGTTTACCAGTGCAAATTGTGGAGGGGGAAGAGACGAATTTGAAAGTCACAACGCCCGTAGATTTAGCACTAGCTGAATTTATTTTGCGGCAAAGAGCAGATAAGAGCAAATAGAATTCGTTGACTCATTTTAAGAACGGGCAAGATGCCCGTTCCCCAAGCAATAATTTTGTTAATGGTGGAAGCGGCATCTTGCCTCTTTAGTTCCACAAGCAATAATTTGTTAGTTGTGGAAAAGCCATCTTGCCTGTTATTAAAAAAGCCTAATATTTGCGTTGTTTTGCACAGCCTGGGAACCAGTTACGAAGGATTAATTGCAAACTCGCCCTCACTATCAACCTCTGCCACACTTGTAACTACATCCAAAAACGCAAACACGGCCGGGACTAACAGGGCATCCCTCAAAACAGCGACCCCAATTACCCTTTCAAAAGCAACAGGCAAACTACAAACTTTCACCGAAGGTGGTATCGGTTCAGCAGCCAAACGCGGCAGAATTGCTGCACCCAAACCTTGCATCACCATGCTGACAATAGTTGAATCTTCGCTGAGCTCGTAACCGATATTTAAGGGCAACCCCGAAGTTATCAAATATTTGCGAAGCGGTACAGAACAAGCATTTTCTGCCGGCTGCAAAATCAGCGGATAATTTGCTAATTCTTTCCAGGTAATCTGATCACTGGACAATTTGGCAGTTGGCGGCAGCAACACAACATATTTATCCCGCAAAATTTCCCTCGTTTCAAATTCATCGGAGATGGGAAGAGAGAGAAAGCCGATGTCTGCTTTGCCCGATCGCAAAGCCTCTTCCACAGCTTGGGTATAATAAACTTCGGTAATGCTGACGGCAATTTTGGGAAAGCAACTGCGAAATTTAGCAATAATACCCGGTAGGATATGAGTTGCGACACTCCGAAAAGTAACTATCCGTACCTGGCCTCCCTGCAAACCTTTTTCTAAATCCGCTTCTTTGACCATCATTTCTAAGGCGCAGGCTATTTGACGCCCGTGAAGCAGCACCCTTTCCCCCACTGGCGTCAGTTGAGCACCGTGTCTCCCCCGATGGAACAGTTGCACTCCCAATTCCGTTTCTAAAGAGGCGATGGCGTGGCTGACGGCGGATTGGGACAGTTCCAATTGCAAAGCCGCCTCGCTAAAGTTTTCACAGTCTGCTACTGCGATAAAAGCCTGAATTTGAGAGAGTTTCATCCGCCGCGTATTGATTTCGTTCATAGCGTTTGTGCCAGTAGTACCCGAATCGTCACAAGGGCTTCGATCTATCGATTTTCTTCATATAACCTATGCAAGCAATGCTTTGATTGTCAATTGCCCCAGAGTTAAGGTTAATTTATCAGGTAACAGATAGACTTTTACAGGACTTGCACGACAACAATATTGTGCTGTAATTGCGATGACAATATTGCAGTTAAAAGCTATTTTGTGTATTTTTCTTGGTGCAATTTGTGTAGGACTTCTCACTTTAAGGTGTTGGCTATGTCTACTTACAAAAATCGGATAGACTCCCGAAGAATGAGGTTTTTAGCGACTGCCGATCGAGCTAAACCATCCGAAAAACCGAAAGGGCAATCTCTCTTTTCAGCTATAAATCAAATTGGGCAGTTTTTGCTCTACCTCATTTCTGGTGATGACGAACTGAGAATTTGGCAGGCGTGCGATCGCTATGGTAACACTTGGTGGCACGGTTGCGATCGGGCGACGGGTCGTTATACCTGCGTGGCGACGGATGATGAAATGCGCGCTTGGATCGATCGGCGTTATTGCCAATAGTAGTGTGTGGGTTGCGTGGAAATGAAGTGACATACAGTCCTCGATTAGCAATTGCCAATTACCAATTACCAATTACCAATTACCAATTACCCAGTAGGAGATGCTATGCTTCAAATATCTTCCGAATGTGCAGCGCCCGATCGCATTATTCTGATGGAAAACGAGGTATACAGATTGCCTCAAACTCATCAAGAAATTCAAGTTTTGTCAGGAATTGCTTGGATCACACTTGACCAACAGGACATCATCTTGCACAGTCATGAAAAAGCATCGCTTGCACCCAGCAAAAACTTTGCTGTCATATCCGCTCTCAACAATATGCCGCTGATTCTGACACTCAGGCAAGACAAAAACCCAGTTAGAACCTAGCGACTGAAAAAAAATCGGCAGGAACACCCCAAAGAGCTCTATCTTAATAGGTATAACTTGGCTCTTGGAGGACTCGATCGGTGCACAGCCGCTCTTACCACTTCAGCTATATCACAGCTATCAGTATTGTCTTATCACCCGCACTCAGCTTGCTGGCAATTTCAGACGCTTGGGCTTATCCCCCAACCATCACTGCCAGGCGCGTCCAAGCGAGCGATTCCCTACGCGATAGCTTCACTTCACTCGCTCAGGCAACAGACCCCAAAACGCAAGCAGACGAACTCTTTGAAACAGGAGTAAAACAGCACCGCGAGGGTTTGTTTCAAGAAGCTATCCAGACTTTTGAGCAAGTTTTGGCAATTCGCAAGCAACTAGGCGACAAACGGGGAATCGGAGAAACCCTCAACAATATGGGGGAAGTTTACGCGGAAATGGGTTCGCAGCCCAAAGCTTTGGAAGTTTTGCGCCAAGCTTTAGTCATTCACCGAGAAATCGGCGAAGGGCCTCGTATCGCGCGCACTCTCAATCTCATCGGTTTCGTCAACCGGGTTGCGGACAATTTTTCCGAAGCGATGAAACTGCACCAAGAAGCTTTGGAACTTGCCAAAACAGCCAACGACAAAATTGAAATAGCAGAGTCTTTTCACAACATTGCGGCCGTGTACGCAGAACAGGTCAATTACGCCAAGGCGATCGAATTTTACCAGCAAGCGCGCACGATTCGCACTGTTGAGGGCGATCGCCGCGATTTAGGCCGTACCCTCAATAACATGGGCGGCGTCTACTACAACATCGGCGACTTTAATAGAGCCATGGAATTTTACCACCAAGCTTTAGCAATTCGTCGGGAAATCGGAGACAGGGCTGGCGTCGGTCGCCTCCTCAACAACATGGCACTTACCTCTCGCAAATTAGGCAAAGATACTCAAGCGCTGATCTATTTTCAGCAAGCAATACCGATGTTAGAAGCAATCGGCGACAAGACAAGTATCGGACGCTTGCTCAACAACATGGGCGCAATTCATGAAAGTCTCGGTCAATCTGCTAAAGCTCTCGAATCCTACGAGGGAGCTTTAAAAATTGCTCGTGATGGCGGTGACAAAGCCGGAGAAACTACGGCGATGGAGGGCATTAAACGATTGTCTTCCGGTCAGCTTGTGCCGCAATAATAACAGTTAAGCGGTTCGGCGTCTCGGATGAAAATTGGAAGCGCTCGACTAGGGCGGCGATTTGGCAGTAATCTGTCAGTGGTTGCATCATTGGTTGCCAAAAGTACATAGCTTCAAAAGAGTAAAAAACTTCAGGGGCGCTAGAATTTGATTAACATCACGCTCGAAAGATAGAAACAGTTTCTGTAGCATTTCGTCGGCCCGATCGGCCACCAAACCATTAATCTAAGTTATGTATATCCGTACCGAAAAGCCAGAAGATTTAGAAGCTGTTCGCCAAGTTAATATTGCGGCATTCGGGCGAGAAAATGAGGCAAACTTAGTCGATAGATTGCGGGGAATTGCATCTACATTTTCCTTCGTTGCCTTACCATCCGATCGCATTGTCGGACACATTTTATTCAGTCCGGTTGTCGTCGAAGGAAAATGTTCTAGCAATTTGTCGATTCTGGGGTTGGCACCAGTCGCAGTTCTTCCCGAATATCAGCGCCAAGGTATAGGAACGCTGCTGATCCAGCACGGTTTAGAAGAGTGCAGGCGATCGGGATTTCACGCAGTGGTTGTGCTTGGTCATCCAGATTTCTATTCGCGTTTTGGGTTCATTCCTGCTAGCAGAAAGAGCTTGAAATGTGAATATGATGTGCCCGATGAAGCTTTTATGGTTTTGGAGTTAGAAAGTGGAACTTTGGAGGATTGCAGCGGAACGGTGAAGTATCGATCGGAGTTTAGTCTATGCGAGTGATATTAATTCCGCCCTTCATGGGAATTATTCATCTCTCTGCGATCTCCCTCTGCGTTCTTTGCGTTCTCTGCGGTTAAATCATTCCGATGCAACCGGAACCGATATGACGAAGTGGCGGTTTTGATTGTGATGTATCGTAAAAAATTATAAAAATAACATTTAGTAGTCACAGTGGAAAGCGGTTGTGCTGTACTTGCCTTTGTGAACCATAAAACCTGTACAACCATTCCCCAGCAAAGTTATTTAAACGCCCCCTTTTCCCTTCTCCCCTTTTGCACCTTGCAAAGCAAAAATCGGAGTTTGAGCAGATTTCCCCTTCAGAGCAACAGATCCCAAAGCCTCGCAAATGAAGTTTAGCTCGATCGACTCACACACCCTTTCACCAATCAAAATTTGGTTTTCCCCCGCCTTGCTCATCAACCGAGCCGCCGTATTCACCGTATCGCCGAGGATATTAAACTCCCTGCGCCCTCGCGGTTCCCCAACCTCAGCAGCAAACACCGGCCCCCGGGACAGCCCAATTTGACAGCTTACTTTTACTTCTTCACCCGCGATAATTACCAGAGGCAAACCTGCAATGATATCTCGGATCGCAATCGCCGCACTAGCCGCGCGGCTGGCGTCATCCGTGTGAGCGTCGGGCACGCCAAAATAAATCAGCATATCCGAACCGTCTAAGTGCGCCGTTACTTTTTGCAACACGCCCCCTTTAGCTGAGACTACAGCATCGATCGACGCAAACACCCGAGAAAAACCCACTACCAGATTGACTTCTTCCTCCGGCGAAGCTTTGTCCACAGACTCCGGTAAACCAATCAAGTTGACAAACATCACCGTCGGTTCAGGAAAATCCGGCGGTATTTTGCGCTTATCGGCATTTTCAACCAGCAGTCTCAGGATCGTTTTGGGAATATAACTAGCAAGGGGTTCAAGCCGCTTCACAGCTTCCCCGATTTCGCTTACCAAACCCGAAACGCTGCGATCGAGCAATACCGAACTCGGCATCCGCCGCCCAGTCAAAGTGATATCATACTCTCCGAGTCGATCGTCCGTGAAATCGTCCGCCACCAAAAAATAACCCTGTTTCCCGGGTTCAAAACGAAATTGCTCTCCCAAAGACTCTCTAGCAGTTTCAGTCACACACACCCGCCCCACAGTTCCAGAACCCTCAGCTTGCTTGGCTTGCTGGACTGAATGCCCCAGCAGTACGTGAGCCATCCGCAGCGGCGTACCGATGTCAGCACTAATATAGCGGCCGCAGTGAATGCCCACCCGCATCCTCAAAGACAAAACACCCCGCGCCGTTTCAATATTGGCAAATTCCGCCATCGCCCGCTGCATCCGCAAACCCGCCCGCACCGCCCTCGCTGTATCCTCTTGGTGAATTCCTGACAGAAACTGCACCAGCATCGCATCTCCGGTAAACTCCAGCAAATCGCCGCCCGATTTGCTGACAATTTCAATCATTGAGGCAAAATAGTCGTTAATCACGCCCAGCAGCGTTTCAGCTCCCTTGCACCCCTGGGCCGCGTTCGCTTCCAACAGCGACGTAAACCCTGCCAAATCCGTGAACAGCAAGGTGCCTGTTTGCCACTGGTAGCGCACCTGGCCCGGGTTGGGCGGAGAGTCGGACACGGGCCGGGGCACGTAGTCGTGGAGGATGTAGCGCAGAGTCCGCAGGTGATCGAAAACTCCCATTAGCGTTGCGGGGGACGGATCTACCCACGCAGCAGCGTACAGTTGAGCGGAAAGGAGCGATCGCAGCCGCAGTTCGAGCGCAGCTAAGGGAGGATTGTAGGTTAATCTATTAATAATTTCCACCTAGTCTATTCTTAAAAAATAAGGTAAGTTCGATCGCTCTAGAGGCAACACCAATAGCTCGACTTAATACCATTATGATAAATTTCCAGTGAACCCATACCAACCCAACCCAGAACCCACGATAGAAACTTCCGAAAGTCACAGTTTGCTAGCTCCCGATTTGATCCGAGCTGCTCGCTCGGCCTATGGTATGTATCTAAAAGTGCATTCCGACCAGATGCAGCGTCCGGCCGGTGTAGTTGTGAGTCAAGGAAGCGATCGAGGCCAGGTAATTTTTGCTTCGCAGCCCGTTTTGTTGCCCGGTGAACGTTTTGTTACTTTTGACGAAATTGAATCTCAAATGTATTAATTGGTAATTGGGCATTGGGCATTGGGCATTGGGCATTGGGCATTGGGCATTGGGCATTGGGCATTGGGCATTGACAACTAATATTTATGTTTGCTTGAACGATTGTCAAAAAATAGGTTTGTAGTGAGGACTAAAGTCCTCAGAATTTGACTCTTGACTAAAGTCCATACTACAAACCTTATGGGTAATTGACCGAACACAATCTAACAATTAATAAATAACCACAGTCAACAGACAACAGACAACAGTCAACTTTCAACAGACAACAGACAAATTAATGGAAATTATCTTTAATTGCCTTGTCACGGCGATCGTCTTTATTTTTGGCTCGGCTATTGGCAGTTTTCTAAATGTGGTAGTCTATCGGTTGCCTGCGGGTTTGTCGGTGATCCACCCTCCTTCTCGCTGTCCCAAATGTTTAAATCAACTCAGAAATTACGAAAATATACCCGTGTTCGGTTGGCTGTGGCTGCGGGGACGCTGCAATCACTGCCGCAGTCGGATTTCTGCCCGCTATCCGCTGGTGGAAGCAGCTACGGGTTTGCTGTTTTTGTTAATCTTCTGGCGGTTTGGCGTAACAGTGCAAACTCTTGGTTTTTGGGCTTTGTTTAGCTGGCTGTTGGCTTTGTCTTTGATTGATTGCGATACAATGACTTTGCCTAATTCTTTAACTCGATCGGGTTTGGTGGTCGGATTGGTTTTCCAAATGGCGAAAGGTTGGTGGCCGACTTTTAGTTTTATCGACTCGATACAGTATCTGGTACTCGATGGGATCGCGGGAGCAGTTGTCGGGTTGTGGCTGTTTGACGCGATTGGACTCGCCGGGACGATCGGACTGGGGCAGAACGCTATGGGGGCCGGAGATACCAAATTGGCCGCCTTGATGGGAGCTTGGCTGGGCTGGAAATACTTGCTGCTAGCGGGATTCATCGCCTGTTTAGCCGGGGCTTTTGCCGGTGGCGGGGCGATCGCCCTCGGCTTGCTCGATCGGCGTCAACCCATGCCTTTCGGCCCCTTTCTGGCTCTCGGTGCAGCAATTACTGCTCTGTGGGGCGAAGCGATCTTATCTACTTACTTGCAGTTGTTTTTCCCGAATTTTAGTTTCTGATCGGCAGGTAGTCAGGCGCGATCGAACATACTATTGTCTCAAAAATTGGTAAAATTGTTCCGTGTCTTGGATTACACTTACAACTACTAGCTTTCGTTGGGAAGCGGAATTAATGCAGCAGCTCCTAGCTGCTCATGAAATCCCGGCCCGGATTGTAGACTTGGGCATAGCATCTTATTTGGGGGCTGGAAGTGCTACAGCCCTGCAAGTTCTTCCAGAACACCAGCGAACTGCATCGCTCCTCATCAGTCCCGTTGAAGATGAGTCTGAATCTGGTGATTAGTCATTAGTCATTAGTCATTAGTCACTGAACAACTAACAATTGACAACTAGCAACTAACAACTAACAATTACTAATTACCAATTACCAATTACCAATTACCAATTACCAAGTTTTAATGTCTCTATTTGATTGGTTTGCAAATCGACGAAAATCAGTACCGAACTCCCAAGAACGGCCGGAACGAGAAATTGCGGACGGACTTTGGAATAAATGCGAAGCTTGCGGTGCCCTCAGTTATACCAAAGACCTGCGAGCAAATCAAATGGTTTGCTTGGAATGCGGGTATCATATCAGAGTTTACAGTGACGATCGCATCGAGCAGTTGATCGATCCCAATACCTGGGTGCCCCTTAACGAAGGACTGCACGCCACCGATCCCCTGAAATTTCGCGATCGAAAAAAATATAGCGATCGACTCCGAGAATTTCAAGAAAAAACAGGCCACCTAGACGCCGTAGAAACAGGCATCGGCAAACTAGAAAATTTGCCAGTCGCCCTCGGAGTCATGGAATTTCAGTTCATCGGCGGCAGCATGGGCTCAGTTGTCGGAGAAAAGCTAACTCGCCTCATCGAACACGCCACGCGGGAACGCTTGTCCGTGATCATTGTTTGCGCTTCCGGTGGTGCAA
The DNA here is from genome assembly GCF_036701945.1 of Microcoleus sp. MON1_C1. Taxonomy (NCBI): domain Bacteria; kingdom Bacillati; phylum Cyanobacteriota; class Cyanophyceae; order Oscillatoriales; family Microcoleaceae; genus Microcoleus; species Microcoleus sp. MON1_C1. The sequence goes on from NZ_JAUBRO010000002.1 coordinate 74,514, forward strand.
GAATGCAAGAAGGAATGCTCAGCTTGATGCAAATGGCTAAAATTTCCGGGGCTTTGGAACGCCACCGGGAAGCGAGACTGCTTTACATCCCGATTTTGACCCACCCGACCACCGGCGGCGTCACCGCCAGTTTTGCCATGCTGGGAGACATTATAATTGCAGAGCCAAAAGCTACTGTGGCCTTTACGGGCGGCCGGGTAATCGAGCAAACTCTGCGCGAAAAGCTGCCGGAAAATTATCAAACTTCCGAATACTCCTTCGCCCACGGTTTTGTAGACTTGATCGTACCCCGGACTCAATTAAAGAAAACTCTGGGTCAGCTCATCAGCCTCCACCAGCCCCAGCCTTTCTTGGCCGGCTCGGAATTCCCCGCCCTAGAAGCCAGCGATAATCACGCTTTGCCCACGCAGACTCACGCTTTCAAACTTTCTCCCTAAGCTGCTGCGCCGGAGGATTGTCTGTTGGTGAGTGCGGGGCACAGAGGAAATTGCTGAGGAATTGCGAAAAACCCGGCTTCTACCAACAATATTGAGTTTGGTAACGAGACGTTCACGCAGACACCGGGTTTTGAGCCCCATCCGCGCAACTCCTATTGGTAATAACGACGCAGCAGTGGGATGATATTGATCGGAAGTTGATTGGCCCTGGAGTTTGGCTGGGCAAAAATGCCTAGTAGCAGTTAGCGGTTAGTTAGCTTGCGATAGATCAAACAAAATCTCAGAACAAACTAACAGAACAAGCTAACAGCGCTTTCTAAAATTGTCCGGCTTTCAGTTAATAGCCGTCAACTCAATTTTGACCTGTCAGCGACCTAAAAATTATGGGTTTTGCAGACCTGTCCATCGCAGAAATAGCAGAGGACTTCAACGTCCCTGTTGAAGACGTGATCCGCTTGTGCGATGAGTTGGAAATTGCCTACAAGCACCCTCAAACCCGTTTGGCTTTGGAGGATGTTAAGGCAATTATGTCCACTCTCGAAAAAAGGCGCGATTCAAAACTTCTCGCAGATTAGCTCGCAAAATTCCTCTACCTTTAAAGGTATGGCTGCACAAACTTTCGCCAGTTGTTGCAGAATCAGGGAATTTTGAACACACATCTGTTTGCCAGGTACGATCTCTTAGCGTTCAATAATTTGCCGGATTTTTTTAAGGAGAACCATGCTTAAAAGATATTTCATTGCTCTGACCGCTGTATTCTTGAGCTTTCAGTTATTTGTCAGCAGTGCGATGGCTGTCGAACTGAGTCCTGAACTTCGCACTGTGACTTTGAATGACAAGGGTGCTCCGGTAGTGCTGAGCCTCAAACAAGTTCAGCAAGGCAAACGCCTGTTTAATTCGGCTTGCGCTCAATGTCACGCTGCCGGCATGACAAAAACTGACCCGAACGTGAATTTGAGCCCGGAAACTCTGGCTTTGGCCAACCCGCCCCGCAATAATATTGAGTCGCTGGTGGACTTTATGAAAAATCCCACCACTTATGACGGGTTTGAGGAAATTTCGGAACTGCATCCGAGCATGAAGAGTGCGGATATTTTCGCTGAGATGAGAAATCTCTCGGATGACGATTTGTACGCGATTGCCGGTCACATTCTGTTGCAGCCGAAAATTGTCTCCAAGCAGTGGGCTGGTGGCAAAGGCGCTCGCTAATCGATTTTAGATTTTAGATTTTAGATTTTGGATTTTGGATTGAGAGAGGGCTGAAGTTCGGCAAGAATTGCTAGCTCGTCGTTTTTCGCTCTAAAATCTGAAATCTAAAATTTACCTCCAGCTCATTGATTATCGCAAAAGGTTGTAGTCCCTCATGCTGCGTCGTGGTGCTTTTGTCTGCTTTCTGTTGGGGATGTTAATTATTTTGCCACTCGTGCTGTTGGCTCCTCAACCTGTTTTGGCTGCTGCCGATTCTTACGTGAATAGGTATTTACAAGCCAGCGAACCTGTGGCTCTGGAGTTGGACTCTGAGGGACATACTCGCTTGTTTTCTGCTCAGGATTTGTCTGCGGGCAAGGTATTGTTCGAGCAAAATTGCCTGAATTGTCACGTCGGAGGAGCTAATTTGCCCGATCCGACGATATCTCTGTCTTTGGCTGACCTCAAAGGGGCAACGCCTCCCCGCAACAACATCAATAGTCTGGTGGCGTATCTGAGAGAACCGATGACTTATGACGGTACTGAGGAGACTTTTTGGTGCCGCCAAGTGCCGGAAAGCTGGATGCCACAGGCTGAGATTGAAAATTTAGCGGCTTTTGTGATCCGGGCTGCTCAGAAAGCTCCGGGCTGGGGCGTGGAGAATTTTGAGAGTTGAACTGCCACTGCCAAAAAGTGGTAAATTACTCGGAAGAAGGCGATACGAATGCGCGATCGCGCCTGTTTTAACAGGTAAAATATCTAAAGAATCACCCTTTGCGTGTCCATTAGAGGAGAACTGCGTTGAAAAGACTCTTATCGATCGCCCTATTAGCGTTCGCAATTTTTACCGTCGGCTTTGGCCGCCCTGCTTTGGCAGGAGATGCCGCTAACGGAGCTAAAATCTTTAGCTCGAACTGTGCTGCTTGTCACATCGGTGGCGGCAACGTGGTTATGGCCATGAAAACCTTGAAAAAGGAAGCTCTTGAGAAGTACGGTATGAATTCTCTCGAAGCTATTACCACTCAGGTAACTAAGGGCAAAAATGCTATGCCTGCTTTCGGCGCCAAGTTGAAGCCCCAACAAATCGAGGATGTAGCAACCTACGTGCTCCAACAATCTGAGAAAGACTGGAAAGGCTAAACTGCCTCTTTGAAGTCGGGCAGCCTGGGCGGGTTTGATTTAATTTAAAACTTGTCCTCCCGATCGCACCCTCTCTCACCCTTTGGCGAATAAATATCGGTTTGCAGCGATCTTAACCTATTTGGGAAAGCGCGCCAGAAATCTGATTTTTATGAGCTCAAGGGTGAGGGAGGGTAATTTTATTTTAGATTTTAGATTTTAGATTTTAAATTGAAGATTGAAGATTTTAGATTGAAGATTTTAGATTGCTAAATGCTGACTTTGTATAAACTGTCAAGCACCTTATATTAAGATTTATGTAGGAAAGCGAGTCATAAATTGGGGTTGTGTGCTAGGATATAAACCCTTTACTAGCAAAGCCTTGAAATCCAAATTAAAGTCGATCGGGGATCTGGAATCTACACCTGCTATGAACGTAAAAACATCAGCAAAAGTTAAAACTCAAGTTAAAACTCTCGGAGACGCTGCATCTGGGGCGATTGAGAAATATTTCCACAAAAGTGTAGCGCACGAGGCTGAAGTTATCAAAGACAAAGACGCGGAAGAACTTCATCAAATGCGCGTGGGATTGAGACGTTTGCGATCGGCTGTGACTGGTTTTGCTCCGGTTTTAAACTTGCCAAAAGAGGCTTCGGAAAGCAAAATTGGTAAGGTGGGGCGGATTCTGGGAACGCTCAGGGATTTGGATGTGATGCTCGAAAGTCTCCAAAACCGCTATTACCCGAATTTGCCGACTGAGGAACAGGAAGTTTTAGATAAAGCTTTGTTGAATTTGCTCAAACAGCGCCACCGGGCTTTGAAAGGGGTGAGGGCGATTTTAGAGCACAAAAGCTACGAATCGCTGAAGCAGTCGATCGAGGATTGGCTGGAAAAACCGAAGTTTCAGGCGATCGAACATTTGCCAATTGCTGAGGTTTTGCCAGATTTACTGTTACCTCAAGTCAGTGAGTTTTTCCTGCATCCGGCTTGGCTGTTGGGCACAGAATATGAGGATGGCAAAGTTAAAGTTGCTGATGATTTAAATGCTGAGGCTGTCGAAGAGAAGTTAGCAGCCGAGGGAACTATTCTGCACGATTTGCGGAAGCAAGCTAAGCGAGTTCGCTATTTGATGAATCTGTTTGGGGATTTTTACAGCGAGACTTACGAAGTTTATGTCGAAGATGTGAAAGCTGTTCAGGAATGTTTGGGCGATATTCAAGACAGTGAAGTTTTAGGCGAGTTTCTGACAGATTTTGTCGATCGCGATCTGAAAAAAGAGTTGCCGAAGTTGGCTGGTTTGTTGGCCGAAAATCGCTATGCAGCTTGGCAAAAATGGCAGATTTTGCAGCGCCGGTATTTGAGTTCGGAAATTCGGCAAGGTTTTCGATCTGCTTTAATTCATCCTGTGGTTGAAGATGCTGCCAGGGAAGATTCGTCGCAGTAATTAATTTTAGTGGGTTTGCAGTTAAACTTGGGCTGGCTTTGGGGGCAACTGCAAGCAACACAGAAGTAGCTCGTTCTAATTAAACGTAAGACGCTCTAAATTAGCGTCTCGCTACCTGCTGCTCTTAAAATTTTGATTGCCTATGTTAAAATTATTTGCGACAGGGAGAGTCCCCCGCCTGTCAAGATTTTGGTTGAAAGCAAACAAAAATTTTAGTCACGGGAAATAAAATGAGTAGCCAAGTTAACGAACGTCTGGAAATATGGATCAATGAAGATTTACTACTTCCTGGTGTACGCCCAGCCCCACTGCTAATGCACCTCAGCCCGCCGGACACTCGTCCCGAGTTACTGTTTTGGAATGGGCTCAGGGATAAATTGCCGGATATAGTTAAGATTCACCGATTTACAAACTTGGCAGATGCAGGCAAGATTGTGGTAACTCCACATTTTATTTCAAGTTATTATAGCCTTAAGAAGGAACGTGAATTTTATAGATTCAAACGCCAAGTATTAGGATCACAAAGGACTCTCGTCACCTTTTCAAACTGTTTGGAATTTCAGCCTTCTCAAGGAGAAATATTTTTTGCAGCGTCCACTTACAATGATAAAAAAGAAAAATCGATACCCACGCCCCAATGGAGTTACGACCTGGGAGAGAAGGTAAATATCTCAAAGCCATCAATTCCTACTGTCGGTTTTGTGGGAAATATTGAATATCCATCCCGACTAAATTCCCTGATATTACGTTATATTAAATTTTCTGATTCTATGGTTAACTGGATGGCAGGCAACCTTTTTGTTAATCGTAATTTGAATTTGGGAAGGCGAAGGTTGATTGCACGATTAGTCAGAAAAAAAATAATTAATGAAGTGCGAAAAGCGAAAAATCTACAAACATCTTTGATTGAAAGAAAGAGAGATTTTTTTACTCTTCCCGTGGAAGAAAGAAACCGCCAAAGAGCCGAGTATATTAAAAATATCGAGGATAATGCTTATATCTTGGTGATCAGGGGAGACGATAATGGCTGTTACCAGCTCTGGGAGGTGATGTCAGCAGGGAGAATTCCGGTTTTTATTGATACCAATAGATCGTTACCGGAGTTGAGGGGGATGAAATGGGAAGATTTTTGCGTGATCGTTCCTTTTTCGGAAGTGCATCGGATTGGAGATTATATCCAAGCTTTTCACGATCAACTTTCGGATGAGGATTTTGCTGAGGTCTGCCGGAAATCTCGCGCTGCTTTTGATCAGCTACTCCCTCACAATTTTGTTGTCAGGATTTTGGAAATAATTGCCAAAAGTACCAACTAATGAGGTAGAAAAATGGCGAGAGAATGGCGACTAAGAATATAGGAGTTAATTTAAATATCGGAGAAAAATACAGCAGTTATTAATCATTTCTCCGATTTCTCTCCGGCCTAAGTGTTACAGTTTGCTAGTTATTTGTATTAGCGGTAGTTGATTAGAATAAAAAGCGATCGCTTTTTTTTAAAAAGAAAATCACGACTGCAACCACTTCATAAACTTATTCGTCGCAGTACCAATAGACTCTCCGACTTGTTTCTTCAACCGCCACCGCTGAAACGCTTTTTCGTAATCTTCCCCTTCAGTTTGATAAACATTCCAAGCATTTAGCGACAATCCCAATCCCCACGTTAGTAAAATGAACAGCGACCAAGAAAGCTCGTGCGATGCTGCTAGATTAAACAAAACTAAAAAAGTATTGATAATGCCGTATTTGGTCACATTTTTATGTAATTTGCGGCGACGGTAAGAGTTAAAAACCAGCTTTTCTTGAAATTCTCCTCTAGTTGCTAACCATTGCTGTTCCGCCGCTACAATATCCTGTTCGGAAATGCCCAATTCCGCTGCAATCTCGAAAAGCTGGACTCTGGATAATTCCCCTTCATCCTGTCGCCGCGCGATCGCAAGCTGTAAAATACCCTGAGCATCCTCTGAACCGTAAATGTGATTTATTTGACTTTCATTTGTGGCCATAACAGGTTTCCTATAATTCCTGACATCCTTTCTATGATAGATATAGACGCAGTTAAACGACAGGTAGTGACATTGGCGGATTTCAACACCCGGACATTTGAGTGAGGGAGACACCTGACTATGGGAGGGGAAATCGAAGAAGCCATATATTTCCTCAAATTTCCACTCATTAATTTCCCGAACTTTGACTAAGTTTGCTATCTCGTTTCAACATAAATTGATAAAATATTCCAAACAAAATCACCGCAATCATTCCCACGACTAAAGAACCTTCACCCTCATGCCAATATTTAAACAAATCTAGGCGCTTAGATGCAACTAACAATGCCATTCCCGCAACTCGAAAAACATTAATAATAAAACCACAAATGACAGCGACACCTATTACCAAAGCCTTATTTTGTTTAGTAGGAAACATCACCAAACAAACTACAGCTAAACCTAATAAGTAATTCATTGCCTCTATACCCGAACAACCCCCATTTACCAACACCCTTCCTGTCGGCAAAGCAACATAATTACCGTCACGTGTTACATCAAAACCGACATACCACAAAGAATAATAAGCAAATTTAGCAGTAAGGGAGGTAATAAAATCCACTAAAGGTAACGTAATGACACTGGGGGTGCCATGAAAAAATAGTATTACCAATTCACGCCAATATAGTTTTAAGTTCTGAAAACCTACCGCAAGTAGGCTCAAACCTAAACCCGACAAAAAAGGTGCAAGTCTTAAAAAAGGATCGAATTTACTGGAAACCCCAGCACTTTTAAATAAAATAAAAGCTATTAATAGCGTCCCTGCTACTCTCGACAATAGATCACTTTTTCTCTCACTCTGTTTGAGAATATCCTGGTTGTCCCAAAGCAGGGAACCCACAGCGAACCAAAAAACTATACTCATCCAAAAATGAGCAATATCGTCCAGTTTCCACAGGAGTGTCATATTCAGAGTTACTAAAGCTGTGGCGATAATGATGAGCCAAAAAAGTTTTCTTTTGAACATTTTAGATATTAGTTATTAGTTGATTGATGAGAGCCATACTTCGGACAGTTTTTGATAGCCAACCGTAGAATAAGGGTTTCCAGTCGATGCGGCAATCGAAGTACCAACGAAAAATCCAGGGTTTCAGACTACGAACTAAAAACATTCCAGACTATTGTTAGATCATATCATAAAAACAGTAGAAGCTCTGGCCAACTCATTAGCTTTAAACCCTCCTACGGAGAGGAATCGGAGGATTTTAAGGGTCGTAAATTTTTTAGATGAGGTTAGTAGACACTCTGGAATTTGATGGGTGGTGAAACTCAGAGGCAACGCATAGCTCAGCATTAGGACACCTAGTGAAAAGACTGCTACTCGAAATGATTGGTTGGGTGTCTAGCACTTGCTTACTCAGCCGCTGTAAGCAAAGACTAAAAAGGGAGTGAATCAACAATACTTAAAAATAAGTAGCCTTAATGAGGCTTGGATTTCTTGAGAGTAGACGCACTTGGCACCGCGCACAGTGTGACACTGAGGTTCGAGTAAATAAGGCTGAGCGAGTTAGAGTTCGAGCAATGATCGATGGTGATTATCTCCTTTTAAAGAATCTCAGTGTCTTTAGATCGAAAATTATTAAGAAACAGCCTTGCGGTATTTCTTAAATGTGCTGTCTAGGGGCGATTTGACGGGAGCATCTCAATAAAAGCAGCCAAGCTAGAAATTGGAGTTGGAAGCTAGGAGCTAGGAGCTAAGAGGAAAGAGGAAGAAGCAAGGAGGCTGAAGAAGTGTTTTTACAAATATGAGATGCTCCCGACTTGAAGTTCAATACAACTACTCTGCGGTGCTGTAATTACGCCATCCATCTAGCGATGATTAGCCCTTTAACTGTGCCGCATCAAGTCGGATTAGTCGGTTGCGGAGATTGCTCGCCCTCTAAGATGTTTCTATGCCTAGTTGATATACTTAATTCCCTGGACTCAATTATAGATCTTAATAACAGCCGTAGCACTGCAAATGTGTTTGACACCGGCTTCCAAGTCCGGGGTTTTCACGGTGGCGCACTATTAGATAATAAGAAACCTGGTTTCTTGGTGAAACCAGGTTTTTAGTTATCTCATAAAATAATCAGTTTGACATCAAGCCAGGATGGAAAACCAGTTGAAATGATAGCCTATTCAGCTTTTTTGGCCTGCTCGCGTTGCTTTTTGAACATAGTACCAAACCCAACAGCGGCTCCAGCAGCAAGCATTGTTAAAGGTTCAGGAGTAGCTTCAGTGTTGGTAGTGCTGCTGACAAAAGCATCGCTATACTCGCCCTTAGCACCAATACCCTGGACGTGCAACCCTAATCTTAAAGTACCTGTATTCAACGCGGAAACTACGTTAGCGTAATTTCCAGTAAAGCTCAATCCCAAAACCTCACCCTTATGGATACCGTCCTGACCACCAGTTTTTGTAGCTGAAAAATCAGTGGACCAAGCAGGGGTAAGGTTGTTACTTTGGGACATATTAGCAGCTCCAGTATCTTTAAAATCAACCGTCTTGCCAATATTATCAACATTAAGGCCAAAGTTGCTCAATAAATTGCTATTAGAACCTGTGTCAAAGTAAACTGAACCAATAAACATGCTGGCTACACTTGTGTTATTTGCAATATTGAAGATAACGTTATTTGAGCCACCATCTGTGACATCAAAGCTAAAGTCCTTAAAAAAAGCATCTCCGTACTGATTATCGCTACCATCGATATTACCAAAGCCGAAGGCGGAGGCAGGTGCTGCGGATACTGCACTAACAGCGGCGACACCGACAACAGCTAAAATAGATTTGACTAAGTTTAATTGGAATTTCATGGTTGACACCTTTATTTTTATGTTGACTGAAAGCAGGTTTTTTCCCTTCACATATTCAATGTAAACGGAAGCACAAGTTAATGCAAGTGGTTTAGATAAAGATTCGATGAAGATTGAGAATACGCGGATGGGATTTAGGCAAAATGCCTAAATTGATGAGTTCTAGCTAGCTATTTCCTATGGCTTACATCAAAAAATAGGGGTGCTGCCATCCAGATTTTAGTCCTGATTTTTCTCTATTTCAAAAAGCTATAACCCACCTTCCTAACCTGAGTTTTTACACAGCATAATTACTGATAAAACTATTTTTAAGCTCTAAATTATGCCCTTAAAAAGTTTTTGATCCGTTAATGTACGGTAGAAAATTTTAAGTGATACCTTGATTGCTGGGTAAAAATAGGTAAAAACCGATGGTGACAGTTGAAACTGCCGAATGTGGACTATAACTCAGGACAAAATCTTGGATCGTATTCGGTGCGTCGATTCTCGCTTTCCGATTCAGCAACAAGCGCCATTTAGACTTATATGTTGCACCATTACCAAGAACTGACTCTGGGGCCCGTTCCACAAAGAATGAGTTTTCTTGTCGGGAGTAGGGGGCGGGCAGGAGAGCCCGCCCAAAACAGGCTTATTGATCGTGGTGCAACATCTCAGTTTAGAGACCAATGGTTTCGGTGGTCGTTATTCTCTGTTACGCCGGAACTTTGGCCGACTAAAGGGACGACTCGACTTTCTGGGACATTGTTTTCGGAACGCCTCTGCGGTAGAAGCGGCGTTGGTAGTTACCTAAAAATGTCGGCGTTGCACAATTTGAGGATGATTCTTGTGGGGTGTCCCGCCTGCGGTGAAAATACACGCCTTCGGGCTAGAGGAGCCCATCCCACAAAAAAATCAAAATCATTCGGCAATTAGGCAACGCCAAAATGTCGGGACTAACAATTCTATTTCTGGGTCTGCTTGCGCTAAAAATTTGTTAATATTATTTTTGGGAAAAAAGTCAATTCCTATATTTGACGGTGACACGCAAGTTGAAAGACTTGACGCAGTAAGGGTTTGAGCTGCTTGTCTTCAAAAAAATGTGTGCGTGCGATCGCTAATTTTTAGACTTTCTGCAGGGTCAAAAGATGATCGTTCGGGTTCGCTACCATCAAAATGGTCAATAAACTTGTGATAATTACTACTCTCTTGAGGGAGGTTCAAGAGCCTAAACCCTCTAAATATCAAGGTTTCAGCGGCTTTCTCACTCCGTCAATTCCCAGATTCAGTTTGGCACTGTTGGAGGACAGCAGGAGGAACCGTCGCAGTCAGCAAAAATTTTCCCAGCCGTTGATTGAAGGTTCTCCGAGACGATCGACTCATTTGACATCTAAATTATCAGCGATCGTCTGAAAACAGGATGATCGGCAGCAAATCAGCTAAAACATCTCGCGCTAAACTGCTAGAGAACTGACAAGCTTACCCCGCACGAGTTCAAGTGGATTTGATTGTGGTCAACCGTCTTGCTCAATCCCAAACCCTTTATCTGCGAAAACACGCCGAAAATCCTGTGGACTGGTGGGCCTGGTGCGACGAAGCCTGATAAAGGGCTCGGAGGGAAAATAAAGCGATTTTTCTGTCCATTACTCTAGCTGCCACTGGTGTAGGGTGATAGAAGGTGAAGCATTTTGCGATCGGGCGCTCGCAAGCTGTAAAATACCTTGAGCATCCTCTGAACCGTAAACTTGACTGATTTGAGTTTCATGAGTTGCCATAACGAGTTTCTGATAATTTCCGAAATTATTTCTCTCATACATATAACCGCAGTTAAACCGCAGGTAGGAATAGGTCGCGGATTTCAACACCCTTTTAAGAACAGGCAAGATGCCTGTTCCACAACCGAGTCTACTTATTGTGGAACAGGCATCTTGCCTGTTCCCGATAGAGGTACAAAATACCAATAACTAACCCAAAGTATACATCCAGCCATCCCTGGCGCAAATCCTCACAATTCCGTCCCAAACTACAGGCGTCGCCTCAAATGACAAACCCGGCTTAAATCTCCCCGATTCTATTACTTTCAAACGGTAAAACTCGCCTTTAGCATTTCTAAAAGCATTCTCATCCCCAGACTTCGCTCGTTCCCAATTCAACTCGAACAAATAAACACCGTTGTATCCCGCACTTATCAGTTTATTGCCATCGGTAAAAATCGGAGTCGAAATTGAAGAACCAATCGCTTTTTTAAATACTATTACCGGAGTATCGTAAGACTGGTTTCGCCAAGGCACAGAAGTTTTTTTACCTGTAATCATGTCTTGGGAACCGATGTACAAATTGCCGTCGATCGCATTTGTGGCAAACAGCGCCGGAAACTCCCCTGAATTGTACTCGTCATTCAACGCCACAGAGCCGATTATCCCGCCTTCCCAGCTAGAAAGGCGGCGATTTCCCGTCGGCAAAAACCATTCGACGCTGGCATTCGGTTCTTTGTTGGGATTTAGCTTCAGCACGCCGCCGTTGCCCTGAATGTATTGTTTTTCAATGGCACAAAACAGTTTTCCCGATTTAGAAATTACAGCACTTCCGTCCAAATCTGAACCTGTATAGAAATCCCAGACTATCTTTTTAGTTTCAATGCTAATACCGTAAATATGACCGGAACCAGCAGCTATAAATATTCGATCTTTGAGCCTTGATGGCGATGATTCCGCGACCAGGTTTCCCCTGTGCTTGCTGATATCTCCTGCTGCATAAAGCTGTACTTCCGACAAGATATTTGGCTGCTTGATTCCTTGTTTAATTTTTGCTTGGCTTGTGGAACTATCGAGAAAATAGCCGATCGCATTTTCCCCCGCATTGAACAAAACGCCACCGCCGAGATCCAAAGCGCTACTGTCGTTATCCCGGCTGTAGCTGGGCGTTCTCCTGATGTCCAATTTCCAAAGTTCCTTGCCAGTTCTAAAAGATATTGCTCTAAAACTCGGCACAACATTTTTGCCACCGCCACCGCTGCGGCTGCCTTGCAAAATCACAATTCTGTTTTCGGCGCTGGCTTTTTCATCGATATAAATTGTTGATGAACCTTTGATTATATCATCAAACTTATAGCGCCAAACTTCTTTATTAGTAGCAATATCTATTTTCCGCAAATTGTGGTCATAAGCACCTATAATTAAATAAGTTTTTCCCCCGTCTCTGGTAATTGTCGGCTGTCCAGTCCAACCGGCGCCGCTCCAAACTACAGACCGCCTTCCCAGAAAAGTCCGTCCGCTACCGAGTTGAAATTTGTCGATTAATTTCAAGCTTTTCGGAACACCTCGACCGTAGAAGCGGCGCTTGTCGTTACCTAAAAAGGTCGGGACTAATAATTCTATTTCTGGGTCTGCTTTCGCCAGAAAATTGTTAAGATTCGTTTCTAATAAAGCTTGGTCCGAATATTCAGTTTGGTACAGTTGGGAAACAGTAGGAGGAACTGCCGCGCTCAGCAAAAATTGTCCGAGCCGTTGATTGAAGGTTCTCCGAGATGATAAACTCATGTTAGATCGAGATACTCAGCCATAATATTAAAACATGATTATCGGCAACAACTCAACTAAAACATCTCACGCTACACTACGAGAGAAATAACAAGCTTACTGACTACGAGTTAAAGTATATTTGATTATGGTCAACCGTCTTGCTCAATCCCAAAGCCTTTACCTGCGGAAACACGCCGAAAATCCGATCGACTGGTGGCCCTGGTGCGACGAAGCCTTAGAAGCGGCCCGGAGCGAAAATAAACCGATTTTCCTGTCAATTGGCTACTCTAGCTGCCACTGGTGTACTGTGATGGAAGGAGAAGCATTTTCCGATGACGCGATCGCCGAATACATGAATTCGCATTTTATACCCGTAAAAGTCGATCGCGAAGAACGCCCAGATATCGACAGCATTTATATGCAAACCTTGCAAATGATGACCGGTCAAGGCGGTTGGCCGCTCAACGTTTTTCTCACTCCCGACGAGCGAGTTCCCTTCTACGGAGGCACTTATTTCCCTGTAGAACCGCGCTACGGACGACCGGGATTTTTAGAAGTTTTGCAAGCAATTCGCCGCTTTTACGACACAGAAAAAGGCAAAGTAGAAGCCTTCAAAGCAGAGATTTTAGGCAACCTCCAACAGACGGCAGCGCTGTCAGGAGTAACGGCAGAATTAAATCGCGAAATCTTTCAAAAAGGCTTAGAAATCAACACCGGAATTGTTGCCGGCCACAACCCAGGTCCCAGTTTTCCGATGATACCTTATGCTGAGCTAGCACTGCGGGGAACGCGATTTAATTTTGAATCAAAATACGACAGCAAACAAGTCTGCACTCAGCGCGGATTAGACTTAGCATTGGGCGGCATTTACGACCACGTAGCAGGCGGATTTCACCGCTACACGGTTGATGCGACTTGGACTGTGCCACACTTTGAAAAAATGCTTTACGACAACGGTCAAATTGTTGAGTATTTAGCGAATTTGTGGAGTGCGGGAATACAAGAGCCTGCTTTTGAAACTGCGATCGCGGGGACAGTAGAATGGTTGAAGCGAGAAATGACCGCGCCAACAGGCTATTTTTATGCTGCACAGGATGCTGATAGTTTTAACACTTCAGAGGAAGTTGAACCGGAAGAAGGAGCATTTTATGTGTGGACTTATGCCGAACTGGAACAACTGTTAACGGCTGAGGAATTAACGGAAATTAAAGCACAGTTTACTGTTAGTCGCAGCGGCAATTTTGAAGGTCAAAATGTATTGCAGCGCCGCCATCCTGGAAAACTGAGCGACACGGTAGAAACGGCTTTGGCTAAACTCTTTGCGGTTCGCTACGGTGGCAATCCCGATACTGTAAAAACCTTTCCGCCAGCCCGTAACAATCAAGAAGCTAAAAACGACAGTTGGCCGGGTAGAATTCCCCCAGTTACTGACACGAAAATGATTGCTGCTTGGAATAGCTTAATGATTTCGGGTTTAGCCCGCGCTGCGGCTGTTTTTGATAATTTGGAATATCTGGAATTAGCTGTGAAAGCAGCTAATTTTATTTTAGAGAATCAGTGGACGGATGGGCGGTTTCAGCGGTTGAATTATGACGGACAATCTGCTGTAACCGCGCAGTCGGAAGATTATGCTTTGTTTGTGAAAGCTTTGTTGGATTTGCACCAAGCGAGTTTGACTCTAGGAAACGGGGAAGAGGCAAAACAGTTGCCGAATTCTCAGTTTTGGTTGGAGAAAGCTGTGCAGGTGCAAGAAGAGTTTGATGAGTTTTTGTGGAGCGTGGAATTGGGAGGATATTACAATACTGCTAAGGATGCTAGCGGAGATTTGTTGGTGCGGGAACGCAGCTATATAGACAATGCAACTCCGGCGGCCAATGGAATTGCGATCGCCTCTTTGGTTCGTCTCGCACTGCTGGGCCCGAATTTAGAATATCTCGATCGCGCCCAACAAGGTTTGCAAGCTTTCAGCAGTATTGTACAAGACGCTCCGCAAGCTTGTCCGAGTCTACTTTCGGCGATCGACTGGTATCAGCATTCTACGCTGATTCGCACGTCACCCGACCAGATTTCCGGGTTGATTTCGCAGTATTATCCGACTGCTGTCTGTCAGATTGAGGCTGATTTGCCTGAAGGTGTTATCGGGTTAGTTTGCGAGTGTTTAACTTGCAAAGAACCGGCGAAAACTCAAGAGCGGCTGTTGGAGGAAATTTTGCAAAGTCAAACGCGAGTATAGCACGGGTATCGGGTTTAGGAGATTCTTAGTTTTCAGGCGACGCATTTTGTATGGTTCGTCGCCTATGAGATTATCGAGCTGATTTGAATATCTGCGATGGAGCCGCATCCGCTCGGTATTTTGTGATATCAAATCCGTTGACATCGGAATTATTATCTCTCTCTTCTCTTTCTCTGTGTCCTCTGTGCCCTCTGTGGTTTAATCATTCCGATCTAACCGGAATTGATATGAGTCCTCCATCTTCCAAAATCTCCACCAAATCTTCCATTGTTACATCGAAGGCGCGGGCGATTTTGTAGACAGCAGAAATATCGGCCGTGTTCAAAGCATCGCGCTGAACGTAGCTTCTAACAGTGTTGTAATTCACTCCCGATCGATCGGCCACTTCTTTAAACGTCCAACCCTTTTGCTCAGCTAGTTCTCGAATCCGCAGTCTAACGTAGCCCATTAGTGCGATCGCCTCTACTATTCCAAAAACTCGACCAAATCTTCAATCATTACGTCAAAAGCAAGGGCGATCTTCTGAACGGCGCTAAGGTCAACCGTACTCATGCCGTCATCCCGTCTAGCATAACCCTTAACCGTGTTGTAATTAACCCCAGAGCGATCAGCGACATCTTGCAGCGTCCAGCCCTTTTCTTCTGCCAATTCTCGAATCTTTAGTCTAACTCGCCCCATTTTGCCCTTGACAACAGGTTAGTATTAACCTTCAATATAAGAATAACTCAAAACGATCGCCCTCCTAGCCTCGAAAACTTAAGGGCGATCGCCTTTTCTACCACACCCCACGAACGTGGGGAAGGATTACCCTATGATACCAACATCAAAGCCCAAATTAAACTCTCATCCTTGGTGTATCGTGCGGTAATTGCCAAATATGCAGCGATTGGTTGTGGCAAGGTTCCACCGCCGAGGCGATGCACCAGGGATATATGCAAATTTTACGGCGGTTGTTGCCGGCGGCTCAACAGGCGATCGTATTTGATACGACTGGGGCCGAGAAATTGCCAGAAGTTCGATCGGCTGAATTAGAACGAATACTCTAATGAATCGATGGGGGCGATCGCCTTTTACAACAAATGCGATCGTTCCTTCATAAAATTCACTTGACAATCGATCGGCTACAATATTTCAAGAGTATCTGAGAGTTTTGATCCCTATGAATACTCAATTAATGGTGAAACCTTCATCCTTGATGCCCCAAGGCATCATAATGGTAGAGTTTGGGAATATTTACTTATTCAGATTTACCGACGAGATCCAATCTCGTATGGAAGAATTGCTAGAGAGAAAAAAACTAGATTTGCTAACTGCCGATGAAATTCCTGAATTAGCTGGCATCATCGAATTATCCCGAATTTTTACGTTTATTAACGCCCAACTTTCCACTCAAGCCAAATGGTGTCCGATCGAACTCGACAACTTATACGACAACGAGCTAAATACCTCTGCGAATACTGCCACTCTCCCGAATATCTAAGCCCCGATCGCTTTACCATAGATCATCTCATGCCCAAATCTCTCGGCGGGTCTGATGAAAGTGAAAATTTAGCATTAGCTTGCCATCGCTGCAACGAACGCCACTACAATTTTACCAAGGGAATTGACCCGGAAACTCAGCAAGAGGTTTCCTTATTTAATCCTCGTCAGCAGCACTGGTCAGAGCATTTTATCTGGACTGCAGATGGTCTAAATATTCTCAGTAAAACTCCAGTAGGTCGAGCAACTTGCAATCGGCTTGACCTTAATGATGAACGTTATGATGAAGAGGATTCGATGCGGCGCTCGCGCAGGTTTTGGGTGCAAGGCGGTTGGCATCCACCTGCGGAAGATCCTCGTCAATTAGAATAAGTGCGATCGCGAAACCCAACTTGACATCAGCTATGTTATATTCCATGAAAAAGGGATATAAAAATAAATTTTACAATAAAAATGCTTGATGTCGTTGCATTACTAGAAAATTTACCAGAACCGGGCTTATATCGCGGTCAAGAGGGAACAGTAGTTGATGAATATGATGCAGAATTTGTTGAGGTTGAGTTTAGCGATTTGCAAAATCGTACCTACGCGCTAGAAGCGCTTGGCAAATCACAGTTAATGATTTTGCATCATAGTCCGCTTGCATAAACCAAATGGCTAAAAACTCAGCCCTCACTACAAAAAGTAGTTGGAAATTCCTAAGAATCTCCATGCAGCTAACACTTAGCGATTAGCAAATTACAATATAAGCAGTTTTTATATTGACTCTGTAATATTTATTAACTATAATTACCAGGTCAGAAATAATAAAATTGTTACGCCTAACAGTTTTCCCCAAATAACAGCTAAACTGTTCTAACGTTTGCGCGTCCCCAGCGTCGCAGGCTCAACCTATAGCTGTTAAGGATTCGTCCTGATTCACAGGAGCAAGATTTTAAAATATGCATCTCAGCGAACTGACTCACCCAAACCAATTACACGGCCTCTCGATTCATCAACTCGAACAAATTGCCCGACAAATTCGAGAAAAGCATTTAGAAACTGTAGCCGCTAGCGGCGGCCACCTCGGCCCAGGATTGGGTGTAGTCGAACTGACCTTAGCACTCTACCAAACACTCGACCTCGATCGCGACAAAGTTACCTGGGATGTCGGCCACCAAGCTTATCCTCACAAATTAATCACCGGCCGCTACAACCAATTCCACACCCTGCGCCAAAAAGACGGCGTTGCAGGCTATCTCAAGCGCTGCGAGAGCAAATTCGACCATTTTGGTGCCGGTCACGCTTCTACAAGCATTTCCGCAGCATTAGGAATGGCGATGGCGCGCGACCTCAAGGGCGAAAACTTTAAAACTGTAGCAGTCATCGGCGACGGCGCATTGACTGGCGGCATGGCACTCGAAGCGATCAACCACGCGGGGCATATGCCGAAAACCAATTTGTTAGTTGTGCTCAACGACAACGAGATGTCAATCTCGCCCAACGTCGGCGCAATTACCCGCTATTTGAACAAGATGCGACTCTCGCCGCCGGTGCAGTTTCTCAAAGAGAACTTAGAGGAACAATTCAAACACATTCCCTTTGTGGGCGAAACTTTTACTCCAGAAATGGAACGCCTCAAAGAAGGGATGAAACGCTTGGCTGTCTCGAAAGTTGGAGCAGTAATTGAAGAATTAGGCTTTACTTACATGGGCCCGGTAGATGGGCACAATTTGGAAGAGTTAATTACCACTTTCAAACAAGCTCATACTATTCAAGGGCCGGTGTTGGTTCACGTGGTGACGGTGAAGGGCAAAGGATATGCGATCGCCGAAAAAGACCAAGTAGGGTATCACGCCCAAAATCCCTTTAACTTAGCCACCGGCAAAGGCATTCCCTCCACTAAACCCAAGCCTCCAGCTTACTCGAAAGTCTTTGCCCACGCCCTGGTAAAGCTAGCAGAAGATAATCCGAAAGTTGTCGGCATTACCGCTGCTATGGCAACCGGAACAGGTCTGGATAAACTTCATGAAAAACTGCCGAAACAGTACATTGATGTAGGAATTGCCGAACAGCACGCCGTGACGTTAGCCGCTGGTTTAGCGTGCGAAGGAATGCGCCCGGTTGTAGCAATTTACTCGACCTTTGTGCAGCGGGGATATGACCAAATAATTCACGATGTTTGCATCCAAAACTTGCCAGTTTTCTTCTGTTTGGATCGCGCCGGCATTGTCGGTGCTGACGGCCCCACTCACCAAGGAATGTACGACATTTCTTTCTTGCGGTGTCTGCCAAATATGACAATTATGGCGCCAAAAGATGAGGCAGAATTGCAGCGGATGATAGTCACCGGAATCAACCACACCAGCGGCCCGATCACCATGCGTTACCCGCGCGGCAACGGTTACGGCGTGCCTCTGATGGAAGAAGGTTGGGAAGAATTGCCGATCGGCAAAGCCGAAATTCTCCGCAACGGCGACGATTTGCTGATATTGGGTTACGGTTCAATGGTTTATCCGGCAATGCAAACCGCCGAGATTCTGAGCGAGCACGGCATTGAAGCAACTGTGATCAATGCGCGTTTTGTCAAGCCTTTGGACACCGAATTAATCTTGCCTTTAGCACAGCGAATCGGCAAAGTTGTCACAATGGAAGAAGGCTGTTTGATGGGAGGCTTTGGTTCAGCAGTAGCCGAAGCTTTGTTGGACAATAATGTTGTTGTTCCAGTGATGCGGTTGGGTGTACCCGATACATTGGTAGATCATGCAACGCCTGAACAATCATTTGCCAGTTTGGGATTAAATCCGTCGCAAATGTGCGATCGCATCTTAGCAACCTTCAGCCGCAAACAGTCTCCTGTTAGCGTGTAAATAGCTAGAAGGGTAGGGTGCGCTAGGCGCACCTTACCATTCGAGACTAATCCTAAGAAATACCCGATCTATGACAGTGTAATAAAACGATCCCGCAAGTCCGATGGTGTCACATTCAGAACTCTACCTAAAATTTGACCGCTTGAAGCTATTTGAATCGTAGTAGCGTCATAACTACCATTTCGATCTAGATCATAGTCGGCTACAGAAATTTTGCCTTCTTGAGGAAATCTCCCCGAAACAAAGCTAATATTTCGCAATGGCATTGAATAGGTGGTTAGTCTGAGACTGGCCTCAGTTATACCGTTAGTCAGACCAATTTTATCAAGAGACTTTTCAAAGTCTAGAATGGTATCCCACGCCTGTACACTACTGTTAGGGTTACGTTTTGGATCTCCTAAAACAATATCCGTTCTTAGGACGAACACATCACTACCCGTTCCCCCTTTATAAAGAGTGTAACCCAAGTCGCCGCTCAGAGTATCGCTACCTGCACCTCCATCTAATAAATCATCACCTCGACCGCCATTCAAAATGTCGTCTCCGTCACCACCCACGATATAATCATCACCAAGACCGCCAATGAGAGAATCTCGACCAACTTCGCCGTATAAATCGTCTTCGTCTCTACCGCCTTGCAAGTTGTCATTGCCATCACTACCGAATAAAATATCTTTACCAGCATTTCCGTTGATGATTTCACTCTCAAACGAGCCTCTGATTGTATCATTGCCATCTAAGGCCAGAACACCTCCAGGGAACTGAACCATCAAACCAGGAAGGACTGTAAAATTATCAGGATTAGGAGTCAAGTTGAAAGTATTTGCCATAATTGATTTCAGAAAGATTCAATTAAACCAATAAATATAGTACCATCTGACACAAGGGAGAAAAAACAATGACTAACGTGAAACCGAATCACACTGTGCGGCGGGGAAGATTGTTCCCAGAAATTCAGTGGTCAGAAGAAAAAAAAGCCCAGTGGCGGGCTGAAAGAGCGGCATTTCGCAAGCGTTGCAAAGTAATTTTCGAGCGCCTTAAACCAGAATTTATTGACACTCACTACAACTGGTACATGGCGGTTGAACCCGATAGCGGGGAATATTTTATCGACAAGGATGATATGGCGGCTACCAAAATGTGTCGCCAGAAACACCCAAACGCTATCCCCTACCTTTTCCGCATCAACAATACAGGGGCGTGCGGCTCAATATGATTGAAGGAAGATTTGGTGATGAGGACGAGCTATTTTTTGAAGTTGAATTGATTGCTAATAACGGCTTAGAATTACCTGTTGATGCTCTGCTAGATACAGGTTTTTCGGGCTGCTTAGCAATGGACGAGCAAGATTTCGAGGGACTTGATTGGATTTATATTAGGCGACAAGAAATGCGGACAGCCAAGGGAGAATTTGATTTCGATCTTTATGCAGGAAAAGTACGCATAGATGAGCAAGAGTTTGACATTCCCGTTCATGTGGGTGACGGAGTACCGGAAATTTTAATCGGCCGCCAGTGGCTGAAAACTCGGCGGTTAGTAGTTGATATGTCTGCGGGTATTTTGACATTGGAAGCGAGTTAAAAGCAAAATGAATTTAAAAAGTTTTGACATAGTAATAGTAGGAGCCGGCCCAGCAGGCGGTCACTGCGCGAGAATCCTAGCCAAATCCGGCCACAAAGTCTTGCTGGCGGAGCAAAACGACAATTTTAATAAAAATGACTTTTCCAGCGCCGCCACCCCTCTAGAAACTCTCTCTAAATTCAATTTACCCGAATCCGTTATCGGCAGTTTTTGGCATAAACTTACTATTGAAACTAGCAAAGTCAGTCAAAGTTGGGAGTCTCCCGAAAGCTTGGGAGTTGTTCTCAACTTTGCTAAATTTAGAGCATTTTTGGCCAGCGAAGTTGAGGAATTTGGCGGTGAAGTTTGGCTTGGTTATCGCTACACCGGACATTCACAAACCAAGGGGGAAACTACAGTAGAATTTAAACAGTTATCCAGCGGTCAAATTATCACAGTTAGCACGAAAGTATTGGTGGATGCTACTGGCTTTGCTAGGGCGGTTATGTACGAAAAAGAGAATGATAAGCCAGCTTTTTTGTCGGGAACCGGAATCGAATATTTAATTGAAGTAGAGCCAGAAGTTTACAATAAATACAGCGGTGATTTAATCTTCTTTTTGGGCGATAAATGGATGCCCAAGGGTTATTCCTGGATATTCCCAATGGAACAGAACAGGCTGAAAGTTGGTGCGGGCCGCATTTTTTTAGATCCGAAAACGGTGAGGCATTTGTCACCGCTGAAAAAATATATTGATTTACTTATTGATGAATATCTGAAGTCTAAAAATTATAAAATTATTGACAAACACGGTTCGACGCTGAAGTACAGTCCTGGTTTGAAAGATATTTATTGTAAAAATAATATAATTGCGATCGGCGATAGTGTCTCGACAGTAAATTTTTTGGGTGGCGAAGGAATTAGACACGGGATGGATGGTGCGGAAATCGCCGGGAAATATATTCAAAGGTATTTGGAGGGGAAAATCTCAGATTTTCGGGATTATGAGACGGAAATGCACCGCAAGTTTGATCGGAAATGGAATATTTCGGAAAGGTTGGCGGTGAGAAAGTATATCGATGATGTTAATGATAAACTGACAGATAAAATGATTTCTTATTTAAAGTATATGAAAACAGAAGATGTTATGCAGATTTTATTTGATTATAAATTCGAGAAAATTTCCCGAGGGTTAGGCGGTTATTTGCAGCGAAAAATCAAGGAATTGATTAATAAATTTCACTTGTAAGGTGGGTCCGTTGAGAGATTGTTAATTGAGAAAAAAATCTCGCTGATTGACGCACCTTACTAAGCTAACTTAAGCTAATTTAAAGGCATTTTCGGCGGTGACTTGAATGCGCGGCAGCGACAATAAAGAATCGTCAAAACTGCTAAAATTTAATTGATATGATACACCAAAAGTATATCCACTAGCTCCAATTAAATGCGCTACAATTGGAGCGACATCCCCGTAAGGATAGGCAAAACATTTAACAGATTTCTCTAATCCCCGTTCCAAGATAGCACGGGATTTGGCCGCCTCCCGCACAATTTCTGTGGGCGACAATGCAGTCAAAGGTTGATGAGTAGCAGACATAGAACCGAATTCAATCCCTGCATCCCGCAGTTGCAAAATTTCCGGCCATCCCATTAACGCCACTTCTTCAAATTCGGCTTTTTCCCAACTATTTGTCTTTCCTATTGACTCCGCTACCAGAAAAACAGTGGCTGTAAAATCAAAGCGTTTTAGCAGAGGCCAAGCATATTGGAAAAAGTCGAGATAGCCGCCGTCAAATGTTATCAATACAGCTTTACCGGGTAAAGGAGTTTTAGCCTGTTTCGCGCTTCGCCAATTTTCCCAACTCGCACTGTAATAACCCAGATTTTTGAGCTTGTGTAACTGTTGTTCAAAAATCTGGGGAGTAACTGCGTCTAAACCGTCAGGAGAAATGCGGCGGTAGGAGAGAATCGGGAGTTTTTGTGTAACGCTATGATTGTCAAAAACTTGAGGTTTCACCGAGTGAGAAACTTCCCGATAAGAAGATTTTGAGCAAATGATTTCCGGTGCGTAAAAGACTTGCTTTGGAAACTCGTTTTCTGGGGGAATTTGCCTTGTCGGTTCCCCAACGTAAAAGACTTGCTTTGGAAACTCGTTTTCTGGGGGAATTTGCCTTGTCGGTTCCCCAGCGATTGCCGCCGCTGACTCGATTTCCTGCAGCGCCGCCGCCGGGAGTGAGGCGCGACGGCTGACACTCGTCCCGATCGCACCCGATCGCCTGCCGAAAATCACCGCATTTGGGGGATAAATGCCCCCAGCACCCGGTGCATTCCAGCAGTCGGGCAAATTCGACCTTTGTTGAGCACAAGAGGCTAAGCGTGATCGTAGCCATTGCTTGCCGTTGAGTCGTTTTCCCAGCAAAGCTTCTCGCACGGCTGCGACGCACAACTCAAAACCAATATTTTGAGTAATTGTCGATCGCAATTTTTGAGCCGAAACAAAATTATTTTCCACCGCAACAGTGACAATACCGACAGCAACGCCGCCTACTTTCACCAGCACGTCTATTTCAGAAAGCTCAACTTTTATATTAGCCAATTCCTCGCTAATTTCTAAGACAATCAAATCTTTTTCAATGGTAATTGTTGAGACTTCCTCAGCTATTTCAGGCTTGTAGAAATCCTCCAAATGCCAATGCGGACGCCCCCATAATTCTTGCAGAAATAGCGTCCAGTCATGTTTAGGGTGCAATGGTTCCAGCAAAGTTTCCCACAATTTATTGCCTTTTTCGCAGCGATTTCGTTGAAAGAAGCGATCGAGAATGGGCCAAGCAAGCTGGGCTGCGATCGCATCCGCCAAAATCCCAGCCGCAACCATGCAATCGCAAATCGGCAATTCAATAATACCGAGTTTAATTCCTTCTAGTGTGATCGTACAGCACAGGCGATCGCATATTTGCCAAGCGTAAATATCAGAAATTCGTTCCGTCACTTCCACCGTAACTTTCCAGGCCATTTCCTCCTTGACTCGCTGAATTTTATCTAAAATATATCTGATTTCCTTGCGAGTGAAAATTTTATGATATTTGTGAACGTTACTACTTTTGACATCTCTCTCAATTCCTTTGTGCCAAGGTAGATTTAAACTGAGGTTCGCTGCTTTTTCTTGATAGTTAACGAGCATTGTGTCGTCATATTCAATGCCCATAAAATTACAAATTTTTCCTAAAATTTGGGTTTTGTTATCTAAAAGATCCTCATATTTAACTAATATATGATTCAAATTATTAATATATTTGTGGCTAGTTAACATCGCGTGTTCCCACCGATCGATACAGTGGTTTAAATCCCAACCAGCGCCCCACAATTCGTTAAAATTCCTAGTAGCCTCATACATAGAAGCTATTGTATCCATACCGTTTCGTAAAATATGTATGAATTTCGCATTCGGCAAAAAGCGCTGTATGTCATCAATAAAATATATGTGTTCCGGCGTTTTTTCCAACCAAATGCTTTTTTTTTGTTCAGCAGCCAAACCATCCAAAACTCTCACAAACCAACTAGCTTTAGCTTCCACAGTTTGGGTGTCATCAAAATCTTTCAAAAGTTCAGGACGTTTAATCTCATCCTTAAAAAAAGCTTCCATTCTACCTGGCAACTTTCCCGCAAACAGATCGTACAGCAAATAGTGAAAAAACTTAGATTCCGGAAAAGAAATAACTTCTGGATGAGCCGCTAATAAGCTTTGAAGAATTGTTGTGCCACTGCGAGGTGCTCCTACGAGAAATATGCGTTTCATAACATTTTGCCCTTATAATTAACGGTATATTTTGAGGGGGGTTGGGTTTCGTTTTCTTAACCCAACCTGCCCATTCTAACTCCAAGTAAAATCCTGTTTTAACAAATTAGAAAGTTCCTGATTGTAAGGTTGAAAATACTCTGTCAATTGTTGTTCAATTGCTGCTGGTATTTTGCTATACTCCTCGACCGTATTCATCTCATATTCTTTACTTGCGATCGCACTAATACCCAAGAAATCTAACACTTCAGAAAAAACTTTGTCGGCATTTGCCTCAGAATCTTCGCTCTTGAGAATTAGCAAGTGTTCCCTCGGAAAATAATCGAGCCAATTCCTGATTTGTTCAACATAAATTCCTCGTGACAAATAAGAATAATGTTGGTGGTTGAAACTGTAATAACTTTGATCAGCTTTGATCTTTTCAATTTCACCTTTTAGGCGATCGGGTTCGGAAGCGATCGCCTTTTCAAAATCCAGCTTTTCGCAGCCGCTCGCCACTTCTAAATGATAGTGCAGCCAAGCTCGTTTGACCGGGTTTCGCAGCATTACAATCAGCTTAACATCCGGGAAACACTTGTAAACCCGCTCGGCCACCAACGGATGATAAATATAGTAAGGAGTCATTTCCCACAGCAACACCTTCTCATCCGCCACACTCCGCGTCAACTGCTTGCTGTACCAATCAACGCCCCGCTCAAAATTCAAATCAAAAAAGTGAATGTTGGGGGAACCATCTTTGATAATTTGCAAGTGATTTGCGAGATAGCCAGATAGAGGTTCCGTGCCGCACTTTTGAGCGCCAATAATTAAAAAGTCTGGTTCCTGCTTATTTTTTAACTGAGTCGAAATCTGGGCATAGGCGGGATTATCCTTATTTAAGGCGTGAACTTTATAGGCTGGTTCTGGTAAATCCGCAACCTGCATTGTGCCATCAAATTCCCAGCGGTAGGGCGGACAAAGAATCGTTTTTTGGTTGACAGTCGATCGCACGTACAGCGGATAAGTGTGCCAATGATAATCGTAGGCGTAAGCCAAACTCTTCTCGTAAACCCCAGCATTCACGTAATACTGACCGTTGCCTAAATCCAGCCTGTCTACGTGCAGGCGGATTGTGCCTTTACCTTCCGCCAGCGGCAGCAATCTGCCCATTTGATTAGTATTAGTCTCAAAACAACTTTGACCGTCTTCCCGGCTGATTGTCACGCCAAAAATAGCAGCCGAAATTGGCTTCGGTACAGAATAATGAATTTCCACAGTAATAGGCTCACCACTGTTTATCTCATCCTCCGGCAACACTTTAACATCCGTAATTTCTACTTCCAAAGAACCGAAGCGATTGTCATTGATTCGCAGTTGCAAACCCGTACTGGTCACTTCAGGAGGAAGGATGGGAGTGCGTTTTTCGGTTGGTGGGCGCATTTCCGACAAATACTGACCGACTACCACTTCTGGTTCCCCGTAAGCCACGATTTCACCTGATTTCAGCCACAAAGCCCGATCGCACAGTTTATGAATTTGCGTCGCGTTGTGAGAAATCAAAACAATCGCACATCCTTGAGCCTTAAACTCCGAGATTCTGTTCAAACATTTAGTTTGAAAAGCCACATCACCAACCGACAAATGTTCATCAACTAACAGCACTTCTGGATCAGTGTGCACCGCCACCGAAAAAGCCAGCCGCATTTGCATCCCCGTACTGTAAGTCCGCATCGGACTATCAATAAACTGTTGCAATTCCGCAAATTCAACAATATCATCAAACCGGCGCGCCGCTTCCCGACGAGTCAAACCGGCCACCACCGCACCCACAAACACATTTTCTCGACCGGTTAAATCCGAGTGAAAACCCGCACCCAAATCCAACAAACCGCCAATTCTGCCATTAACTTCAATAGTTCCTTCTTGAGCGTGGCCGATACCGCCAACAAGTTGCAGCAGCGTCGATTTTCCCGCGCCATTCTTGCCGAGAATTCCCAGCATTTCCCCGGGAGCAACACTGAAATTGATATCCCGCAGTGCCCAAAAACGCGCCTGCGGTTTCATCTGCCGAAAACCCGCCAAAGCGGCCTGCATAATCGTATAAGGTCGATCGGCAGAGTAGCGGTTGAAACGTTTCCCCAAACCCTTGACAACAATAGCTTGACGCATTTACAATTCCTCCACAAAAGTATTGCTTTGCCGTCTAAAAATTCCCAGTCCGATCGGCAAAAGAGCAGCCACAACCAAGCTAACAATTAACAGTGCCAGCCAATCCGGTTGCGTACCCTTGAGCAGTATGGCGCGGTAGGCTCCAAGCAGTGGCACCATTGGATTTAACTGATAAAGAGGCTGAAATTCTTTCGGGACGCTGTTGAGGTCGTAGAAAATCGGAGTCAGGTAAAACAGCATCTGCAAAACTACGCCCAAAGTGTGCTGAGTATCGCGAAAAGTGACATTCAAAGCGGCGAGGGGATAAGCCAAACTGACTGTCAAAATAAACTGAATAGCCATCAGCAGCGGCAACACAAACAGGACTGCACTCGGCTGAACGCCATCAATTGCCAGAAAGATAATTAACACCGGCAAAGCTAACAGAAAGTGAATTAGTCCCGTCATAGTCGTGACTACCGGCAAAATTGCCGTGGGGAAATTCGGCTGTCTGATTAGCGCTTTATTGTTGGTAATTAATCCAGTTGCTTGAAATAATGCGGTTTGAGACCAACTCCAGATTAACAAACCGCTGAAAGCAAAGGAAGAAAATTTCGGAACGTTAATCGGTACAACTGAGCGAAACACAAAGGAAAATACAGCTAACTGCAACAGCGGATTGATTAAAGTCCAAGCAATCCCCAAAGCCGATCGCTTGTAAAGTAATTTCATATCGCGATCAACCAACACCCGCAGCAAATCGAAGAAATGAGCGATTTTGCGCCTGTCAATCAGTTTTGGAACACTTCTCATCGCACACCTCCAGCAACTTCCTGCGGTTCAGACTGTAGCTGCTCTTCCTGCTCAATCTCACCTAACTGCTGCGCCTGCAACTGCGCTTTTCTGTAAGCAAAAGGACTGTCGAGAGCTCCTAGCAACTCGCTGACTACCAACTTGCGCGGCAGCAAACCCGGAACCCCCAAGCGGCGCACCAGCCACCAACCGAACCAATTAAACATAGCAAATTTCAAAATTTCCCAGCGCGGCACAGTGCGGTTGCGATCGCACGTGAGTAAATAAGCCCCAAAGCTGCGCCCGTTGTCCTGCAACTGCCGGCTCAAAGCATCGGCGCTGCGCCGGTGCAAGTGCCACACAAAAGCTCTCGGCTCATAAAAAGTCGAGTATCCCTTAGCCAAAATCCGATGAAACATCTCAATATCCCCACCACCGCGAGTCGCAGTCCCCACATCAAGAGCAACGTCAAAATTGCCCACAGCCTCGAAAACTTGCCGCCGGAAAGCCATATTCGCCCCCACGCCGTATTTGCTCGCCCACAGCAACTCCCACACAGAAAGCTTGCTACCGTCGGTTTTGTGGCGGTCAAGGTGTTGCAGCATTCCGCCATATATCAGTTCAAATTGCTGTTGTGACAAGGTTTCCAGTTCGGCGGCCGCCACTAAACCGCTAACTGCCATAATGTCCGGGTCAGCAAAAGCCGAAGCGATCGCCCGCAGCCAACCGCGATCGGGCCGCACGTCGTCGTCAGTAAAAGCAATAATTTCATGCCGCGCTTCAGCGATCCCGCGATTGCGCGCCCAGTCCAATCCTGGCCGTTCTTCCTTGACGTAGCGTACCGGCAATCGCGCAACTAATTCAGCGGTGCTGCTGTTTGCAGGAGCGTTGTCTATAACGATAATTTCGCGGTGGGGATAGTCTAGTGCGAGCAGAGCTTCCAGAGCGCCTTTGAGCAAATCTGTGCGATCGCGCGTGCAGATGACAACGCTAATTGACGGCAGGTGGCGATCCGCCACTGCTTCAGAAACAGCCCCGAACTGCTCTCCTAAAGTCGATCGCACCAACTCTTTTCCTAACTGATCCACAATTGTTTGTCGCACTCGCTCAGCGGAAATTGTTTGTTCCCAGGGATTGTTGCTAACATAAGCCCAGCCCAGAAGCCGTCCCCGGTAGCGAACTAAAATGCGAACTCCTTCGTATTGTTCGAGTTGCCTAATCGGATTAATCTGTTCGGTAAACTCAATCTCCATCACTTTTATTGCCATAACTTGCTCCTGAAAATTTTGCAGTGGGCACTAGATAGAAAAGTTTTGACTTGGGACTTTTAAGTTTGGGGTGGCAACTTTCCAATTTCCCAACTTTTGAGGTTTGAGTTTTTGGTTTAAATTCCCCAAATTTAGTAGATATGAACGAAAAAAAGAACGAAATAAAATATATTCTAGGGGGTAGTTTAGCTAAGCATAACCAGATATAAGCGAGAAGATGAAGGCACTCACCTGCCCGAATCATGTAATCTTTATTTGTACCTATTTACTTAGCTCTTAATTGCTAACTCGTAAGTTTCAAAAGCAACTAAAGGTTTGTCTTCAAGCGTTTCAGCAGTGCGGGGCAAACCGTTAACCGCGATCGCCGCAGCCAGCGGTTGAGCAAAGTGAAGCGCCAGAATCGATCGCAAGTGAGCGCCCCGCAGCGGTTCCGCGCCCGCTTGCGGAATAATATGGCCGACTGTCAGTTGGTCATAATACAGGTAAACCCCAGCCGGTCGTTCCGCATCCAGCAGACTTTCTGCAGCTTCCCAACCTTGCTGCAAATCAATGTTAATTTCATATCCGCCCAAATGAGCACGGGCCGGGCCTCCTTGCATAAAACTAGAAATAGCAGAGCGACTTTTCAACTCATCAATGACACCCCGCAAATACCAATAACCGCGCAATTTTGACCGCAACCACCGCCAAGTTCCCCGCATCCGCAAGCTTTCGAGTAAATCAAGAGATTCCCTCAGTCCCCGGGCCAGCCAATCGACAGCCGCCGGCCAGAAAAACGCGATCGCCACCACAATTTTATCTACCAGCGAGTAAGCAGTTTCGTAGGCTGCTACCTGCAGTATCGGTCTAAGTTCCGGGTGTCGGCGGCCGATCAAAACATCCGATCGCCCTTCCTGACGAGAGCGGTGAAAAGAGCGATCGAGATTATTAGTTTCGTGTTCGTAATGATAGCCCACCGCATCCCCCGCTACAGCAAAAGGTACACCTGCTTTCAGCAAACGCACCCCAAACTCGTAATCTTCCCCGCCGCAGTTCCCGAAAGCCGAATCAAAGCCATCGAGACGACCAAACAGTTCTGCATCCAAAGAAAGGTTGCCGCTGAGCAAATCTTGATAAGTAAATCGGTGAGCGGGCTGGCTCATCTGATAAAACTTCTCTTCCCACCACGAGCGCACTTCCACGTCAAAAAATCTAGTTCCTCCGTGCAACTTAGGCGGATAGGGGCCCATGACAGCCGAGCCCGGACGCTCTCGGTGAACCCGCGCATGGCTTTCCACCAAAGGCGGCAGCGCTTCGATATCGTCGTCGAGAAACAGCAGCAATTTCCCGGTAGCCGAAGCCGCTCCCGTATTGCGGGCGATCGAAGCACTTCGGCAATTTACCTCAAGCGCCTGCAGTTTAAACGGAGCTTTGTAGTCTTGTAGCATTGCCAAAGTATCGTCAATGCAGCTATCGGCCACTACAATAACCTCGATCAGGTTGATCGAATAAGTCTGCAAGTGCAAAGCATCCAAAGCCCGCCGCAGCGAAGAACTTCGGTTGTGGCTAGGAATAATTATGCTAACTGTTAGATTTTCCATATTTACATTACAACAATTAACTTCATCTGCATTTCATCTCCCTTCATCTGCCGTTAAAAATAATCTAAAAATCCCTATTCATTGCTCCCCTTAATTTTTTGTAACAACTTCCGAGAAGCAAAATAAGCCATCGGCCCGCTAAAGCAGCCCCGGAATTGAGCCCACAGCAAATCCCTCGGAACCGCATCCGGTTGCTTTCGCAAAGAAGCAATTAATTCTGGAATTTGCTTATACCGCAGCCATCCCCAAGCTAATAGAGGCACACTAAATTCTCTGTTGATTACAAACAGCCGCGTCCAGAAAGCATAGACTCCGATGCCGTAGCCTTGGAGCGTTTTTCGCAATTCTTCCCAAGTGCGGCGATGGCGGTGCCAGCTCAATGCTCTCGGCTCGTAGACAATACAGTAGCCCGCGCGCAAAATGCGGGCAAAGAGTTCACAGTCTTCGCCACCCACCGTGGGTGTTCCCGCACCCAAAGCTTCGTCAAACAGGCCAATGTAGTCGATCAAACTTTTTCGCACAGCCATACTCGCCGAAACTCCCACAAGATGCACAATCAGAGGATTGCACTGCGCCCCATCAAAAACTCGGCGCTCAAATCCCCGCCCGTGCGGGCTGTACCACTCAAACCATTCTTGCGCTTCGGTTTCCAGTTCCAAGGGCATCACCAGCCCCGTGACGCACATAACTCGCGGATCGCTAAAATTCCACAAGAGCGATCGCAGCCAGTTCGGATCGGGGGCAGCATCGTCATCTGTAAAGGCTACGAATTCATGTTTAGCTTCGCGTAAAGCTCGGTTGCGGGCAGCGCTGGAGCCTGGTACGTCTTCGCGCACATAGCGGACTTGTGGGTAATTTTTGATTAGTTCCTTGGTAGCGTCCGTGCTGGGACAATTGTCAATTACTAAGTATTCCTGACCCTCGTCTGGGCTCTGCATCAGCGCGTCTAGACAGCGCCGCAAATCTTCCGGGCGATCGCGCGTGCAAACCGCTACTGTTGTGGCGAGCGGCATTGCCTGCACAGGCCCGCGTTCGTCCCATGCGAGGGTATCGTAGAGCCAATTTTTCCAAAGGTTCTCCCCCGCAGCGTTCATCAGTGTTTCCCGCAATTGGGAGCCGTCGGCGTGACCTCCGACGAGCGACAATAGAGCTTGGCCGATCGGTTTTCCGTGCAGTCGAATTAAAACCAAGGCTTTGCTGTAACGCTCCTCAACCCTAATTTCTGGCGGAAGTTTGGACATTTCCAGGTCAAGAATAGCTGTTGCCATTTTAGATTTTAAATTGTGAAAAAATCATATAAACTCCGTATATTACCGGATGTATTTTAGCGAAAATTGTTTTAGGGCTAGCAACTTATCAATGCCATACTTGCCTAGCCTCGATCGCGAATCTAACATAAAGCCTTATTTTTATTATTGCTTTTATTTATTTTTACTTTCTATTACCCGCTGATGTCAAGTTTTTTTCCAACAGAATATTTGTCGTCGAA
The DNA here is from genome assembly GCF_036701945.1 of Microcoleus sp. MON1_C1. Taxonomy (NCBI): domain Bacteria; kingdom Bacillati; phylum Cyanobacteriota; class Cyanophyceae; order Oscillatoriales; family Microcoleaceae; genus Microcoleus; species Microcoleus sp. MON1_C1. The sequence goes on from NZ_JAUBRO010000002.1 coordinate 106,209, forward strand.
CACCTTAGCTCGTTGAGGCGGGTGTCAATTGCAGGTGTTATGGGCCGTCGGCACTCTCCCAAGTCTCGCCATTAATGCCATCTCTAAAAACCTGATTTTTTGATAAAACCCGGTTTGTGCGATCGCGCCTCATTCCAGCTTTAATTGCGATCGGGTACTATTCTCTAAAACCTACCAAACAATTAAACCCTCTCGCCATTAAAACTTTCGCAAGTAGTAATTATTCTATAACAATCCCAACCCCCTTGTTAGAATATAGAGGCAGCCCCTTAACAAATATTAAAAAAACTAAAATACTAGGTAAAACTGCGCCAAAACCAATACTTTCTATGTCTTACAGGGGTCGTTTGAGCTAAAAAAATTTCCTATAAAAAACACTTTATGAGTTAAAAATAGACATACATTAGCTATATTTTTACCTACTTATTTAACCGACCTACATGAGTTAATAGAGGTCAATCCATACCACGTAAATTTAAGCACTATTAACTTAAAATCTTTACTAAAGGCTATAAGTACCGAGAGTCAGCAGGTTAAATAAGTCAGTTCCGGCTTCATTGGTTAATAAACTAAACTGTATAAACTACTCCTATCTCTAGGTTAAAATTGGCAGAACGACGAGGCTCAGTCAGTTATCTAGAATCTGTGCAAAGCGCAGCAGTCATTTGCTGACGGCAGTCAAAAAACTGGAATCTAGCACAACTCCAACGATACTATTCGAGAACTACGATGTGAGGTTTGACTGAAAACCAAGCTATTACACTCTATTTAAGCCGCCACAGGTTAGCTGACAAACAACTCAAAAACCCCACCCCAAAGAATACCCAAATGATAAAAAACCGAAGATTATAGACTGGTTGGAGACTCATATACCTGAGATTATTCCTGGCAAGTTAGTGGGATTTGTACAGGATAAATATCCTCCATTTTCGGGGGATTTATCTGGCTATGTTTGGGGTAAAACAAAAGAATATATCGTTTTGTCCCCTAGTCAAGGAGCGGAGTAAACAAACCTATTATGGGGCAGTCAGCCGATTTTAGATTTGAGTTTTGAGACTTCCGCGAGACGTTGGGCGAGCCATCGAGTCCAGCTCAGTCGAGCCGCGCTCAGACGTTGGGCGAGCTGTCGAGTCGCGCTCAGTCGAACGATTTGAGATTTACTTCACAGATGAATCTGGAGCTTGAACACGAGCCTAAAACTTTGGGCTGCTGACGATTCCTGTCGGAAACTTATATCCGTTTTTGGGCGGGGTCAAAAAGCCATTTAAACTCTCTCCGGGATAGCCACAAGGTTTGCTTAGAAGAATGTATCAAACTTTTACAAAGGAACCGAGCAAACTCATAAAGTCTCTGTCTGCCCGGACAAAAGCAGTTAGCTAGCCCCATGCTGGTTCTCCGTTTTTCAGATTGGACAATACACGGCCCTCAACACCCTAAAAATGAAGAATTGTAAAGTTTTATCAAGATCTTTGGACATCTGAATTAAAATCTTCTCATAAAAAAGACTAGCTTTTAGCAGGCGCAAATTGTGGAAAAAAGTTTAAAACTCAGAATATGAGATCGAGTTCGCTACTCTTACATGGTGCAATAAAATGTAACTTTTGATGCCAGAACCAGTAGCATGAACTTTGTGGAAGGCCGAATGCCCGTCAGGCAAATGCCTTCGGAAAATCGCCTTCTTGGCGCTGCATCAAATCTTAAGTGCAATTACTTCCCTTTGACGGGAAGCGGAGCCTTCGAGCAAACATTTAGCCCCAGGGCTTACGCACCAGAACTTTGATAAACCGGGTTTTTTAACCGGGAGCGAGGGCGGCAACAAAGTGTTTTCGTTCATCAAACCCGATTTCAGCGTCCGAGACTGAACTTGATCGAATGAATGCAGTCGCAACCAATCTTTAAATGTCGCGATACTGCAAGTTGCGTGCAAAGCAGGGAGCTAACCGCAGTGATGGATCTCGATTGTTTACCTTACGGCGCAGGCCACGCCCAAGAAGGTGTCTGTCTCCTAGTGCGAATGGGGCCACACCGCATTTTACTCGACTGCGGTGTAGAGGATATTGCACCGCTGTCAGCGACACTAAATCGATCGCTGCCAGCCGATTTTGTGGTGTGTACCCACGCCCACTCTGACCATGCCAGAGGTTTGCTAGCACTCCATCAATCTTTCCCCCACTTGCCAATTTACGCCAGCGAAGTGACAGCGCGACTGCTACCGCTCAACTGGCCAGAACTGGCTCAGCAGCCAGAGTCCAGGTTCTGTCAGGGGCTGCCCTGGCAGTCGCCGCTCGAAGTGCGCCCAGGACTGAGCGTGCAGTTGTTCCCATCGGGTCATTTGCCCGGAGCGGCGACTGTGCTGCTGACTTATGCCGCACCGCACCGCACCTACACCGTGGTTTACACCGGCGACTTTTTCCTGTCCAATTCTCGTTTGGTGGAAGGTTTGCCCCTGGGAGAACTCAGGGGCATGAAGCCGGATGTGTTAATTTTGGAAGGCAGTTACGGCACGGCGCGCCACCCTCACCGCCGACAACTAGAAAATCAGTTAGCCGATCGCATCCACCGCGCCATCGCCGACGGTTACTCGGTACTGCTGCCCGCGCCGGCCCTTGGTTTGGGCCAAGAAATGCTGATGCTGCTCCGCAGTCACCACTACTTTACTGGCCGCGACTTGGATATTTGGGTGGACGGCACAGTCGCCGACGGGTGCGACGCTTATCTGGAACTGCTACACCAATTTCCCACCGCCGTCCAAAATTTTGCTCTGCACCAACCTTTGTTTTGGGACGAAAGGGTGAAACCCCGCGTCCGCCGGCTGTCTCCCGAACAACGCCCCGGATTGGGAGCCACGCCCTGTATTGTGATTACTGACCAAATAGCTGATTTGCCTTTGTATGTTGCCGATGGCAAACATCCTTGGATTTTGCTCGCGCCTCAAAAACCAGGATATCCCGTCAGCGACTGGCTGGGCAACAGGCCCCAATCAGGAGTCAGAAGTGTCGAAACTTATCTGCTAGCCGAACACTGCGACGGGCCGGGGACGACCCAACTCATCCACAATTTGCGTCCCCAGCACGTAATTTTACTCCACGGTTCCCCTGCCTATTTGGCTGACTTGGCTAACTTGGACGAGCTGCGAAACCGCTACCAGTTGCACACTCCGGCGGCCGGAACACTGGTCGAATTGCCGATCGGGGAAATGTTTTTGCAGCCCGCTATCCCAGAAACTAACTATGAGGGAGAACTCAGCGAATTGGGGACAGAGGTAGCAATTAGCTTGCCGAGTCCGATTACAGCCGATCCTCGGTGGGCCAATTTTGCCGATACCGGCTTGGTAGAAGCGCGCTGGCAAGGCGAAGAGCTGGTACTGCGCGGCATTTCCCAGCGGGAACTCCTTTTTCAAGGCAGCGCCGTTCAGGCCAACCTCGAATGCTGCGGCAATTGCCAGCACTACCGCAGCCAGCGCTGTTGGAACCAGTCCAGTGCTTTGTTTGGTTTTAAAGTTACCCCCGACGGTTTCTGTCCCGTCTTTAAAGCGATACCGGAGTCCGAACTTTTCCTAGAAGATGGCGAAACAGACGGCGAATAAGCTGTCGGGCACCTCGAAACCAGCCCGCAGGCGAAGAAAACAAAAGAACAGTCCTGGACGCACCCAGACAAAAAACCCGGTTTAAGCAGAGGTAAGCTGTCGCGTATTGAATTTTTAAACTACTGTGTACTTACCCTCTTGTGAGGTGGGCAGGAGATTCCGCCATCAAGCTTAAATTTAAAGGCAAAATAGCTTATGGGGTCATAACCCAGAATATGTTTGGCCTAAACCGGGTTTTTTCCATAATTTCTCCACAAAAAAGGGAGAAAAGTCGTTTTCTTTTCCCCCAAGTTTTCCTTGTGCCTCAAGCGCGAGCTCAAAACTATTCCAAATTCGAGTCCGGGTAGTGATTGCGAATTTGTTCGGCTTCGGGACAATCGTCAGAAACTAGGGGTTCGCAGTTAGTTCGGGATACCGAAGCCAACTTCTGGGACACAGAGCCAATACTTTCGAGACGCACCATTTCTTCCCAGGAGCTGATTTCGTCTTCTTCGTCGGTTTCGTAGCGCAGCGTGACTAGATCCCCTTCAATATCTAGGATACGAGCGCGCTCTATCCAACGTTGCTGATCTCGAAGAAAAATAGAAACCTCACGACCATCACAACAGAGTTGATAGATTTTGCGCTGTAGCATTTGTCAGTTCTCCTGCGCAGTGTAACTTGCTTAAAATATGGTCTGTTTACCGTAACGTACTTTGGGTTTTACATCGGAAGGCACAGCCGTGTGGACTGGCCAGTTTCACGTTTTCCGCAACTTTGGTACCGATGGGAGTTACCAAATTTGATTTTACCACCAAATCTATCTAGTACGCCATTTATCCAATTACAGGTTGTGCAGCCAGTGGCATCCCTCGTGAGAGGCATTTGCCAGCATAGATCGCAGCATTAGGACTTGACGACGGCACGCGATTAACAGCGACAATAACAACAGACTCTGCCTCAAAAATCTCGCTCTCTTTTGCCTCAAGTCCCCCAGAAACCTATTGTTTCGACGTTTGTGCGATCGCCCGCTAACGCCTCTTGGCTCAATCTTAAATCTCAAATTTCAAAGCCGAAGCTTTAAAGCGACTCTCAAACAGCGACAATAACAACAGACTCTGCCTCATAAACCTCCCTCTTTTCTACCTCAACTCCCCCAGAAACCTTTTGTTTCGACTTTTGTTCTGGCCCCGAGTACCCTCTGTGAACTCAATCTAAAATCTAAAATCTAAAATCTAAAATCGATTGACCGAAGTGTGATAAAAATCACTGACAGCAGGCAGCCCCTAAATGTAGAAAATGGTGGCGGCCAACAACAAGCTTCAAAACGGGCAGCGGAACCTGTGGCGGTTAAGCTAAAAGAATTGCGGTTCCGTTCAAAACAAATTGGAGTCATCGCTCGTGCGTATTAAGGAGGCTAATTGATGGTGTACGCAGAAAATTGGTCGCAGCCGTCTATTTTGGAGCTAGCGCGATCGGGCAACTTTCAAGCCCTAAATTATTGGATTGACAGCTTGCTGCGACCCGAAGGGATTTATGCCCGCGTCGAACAGGCTCAGGCAGGCTGCGTCCAAATCCTCGTAGAATTCCAGCGCGAATTGGCGCCAGATACTACATTACTCGGGAGCACTCTCCGGGAAGGCTTAGTCAAATTTATTTGCCACCAACTCTGGAGACTCAACTCGCCAGCAGTAGAAGGAGTGCGAATTCACGCGCGCTTGGCTGGGGATGCAGACATTCTCTGGAAACAGTCAGTGCGAATTGTCACTCCCGCCAACCGCCAGCGGCGGCGTTACCGTTCCCTACCGGCCGTCGATTGGGTTAAATTTAAAACGTATCGTTCTCTGCTGCTAGTGGGATCGGCACTTGCCTCATTTATTTTAGGGTGTTGGGTCAGCTACCACGAAGCTCTGACCCTGCGGTTAGTATCCCCAGTATCCGGCTACCAGCAAACTGGGGTAATGTCGGGGCCGCCTCCAAAACGTGCGGATACGGTGCAAGCGGCCTTAGAAGTGGTACCAGTATTACAGCAAAAGCAAGTTGCTAATCCTTACGACCCAACAGTAACGCTGATGTTCGGAGGAAATGTGAATCTATCGGATGCGCTCGGAGCATCTGCTGCCAACGATCACCAATGGGCTTTCGCCAATATGGACGAGTACCGGCAAGCAGATCTGGCGATGGTTAACCTAGAAAACTCCCTGACTCGCTCTACATTGGGGTCTGGCAAAAAACAATTAAATTTTAAAGCTGCTCCAGAATCGGTGAAAGTATTAACAGCCGGAGGAGTGGATATTGTCAATCTGGCAAATAGCCGCGCTATGGATTACGAGGAACCGGGGCTCGTGGAGACGATGAATACTCTAGATAATAGTGGGATTCAACACCTGGGAGCCGGCAGAGATATTAAAGAAGCGAGGCGTCCAGATATTATTGAAGTTAAGGGTCAGCGGATTGCCTACCTCGGTTATTACGATGCCGAGCTTCACGTCGCCGACCAAGGGAAAGCGGGCACTAACCCCCGCCGCAACAATCGCGTGGCCGAGGATATTCGAGCTCTTAGGGGTCAGGTAGACTGGATTATTGTTAATTACCACTGGGGAGTCGAATTGGCCGATTATCCGGGGGACTGGCAGATTGATTTGGCTCGGTTCACGATCGACCAAGGAGCTGATTTGGTAGTTGGACACCATCCCCAGGTATTGCAAGGTGCAGAACTTTACAAGGGCCGCCCGATAGTTTACTCGCTGGGTAATTTTATATTCGGCGGGAATGCTCGCAGGGATTACGATACCGCAGTCCTGAAAGTATCGCTCAAAGACCGGAATATGAAGGTAGAGTTTCTGCCTGTGGAGGTGAAAAAGTTTCAGCCGAAGGTGGTGAAGGGAGCTGCTGCCGATCGCATCCTCAAACGCGTCGAGCAAATTTCTAGTATTTTCGATCGACCGATGGGATCTTCTGTAGTTCTCGATGCCCTAGTCCAGCCAGGAGCCACACTAAAAACTCCAAATTCTCCATTGCCAGGATCGGCAAAGAGCGGTACATACCAGCCAGGGCGAAGTTCCGGGGGAACATCGGGTGAAAGCAATCTGCAAAGCCCCGGACAACCCAAACCTACTTTGATTTTGCCGACTTTGCCGGCTGCGCCCCAACAGCCCGACAACTCCTCATTTTTCCCGAACGGGACAGGGCCTGCAATTGAGTCAAACCCGCCTCCGAATCAAAATTTGCCGCCGCGCATCTACCCCACTCAACCTCAAAATCCCAGCCGGGAACCAGAGCCATTTACAAAAGAGCCATTCATCAAAGAACCGTTTATTTCGCCCGCATCTCCCAGTCAAGAAGCAGTGCCGAGTCCCCAAAGCTATCTTCCCCCCAGGGCTGTATCTTTTGAAGTCGCACTCAAACAGCAGCCCACCTCAGCGATGGTTCCAGGTACCAGCAGCAAACGCTCCAAGCACCGGATCGCCCTGCCTCCTATAGCTGGGAGCATTGGTTAGTCGATGGGGGTCGGAACAACGAGGATCCCGGGGGAGGATAGGGGCGGTAATGGGTGAACATCAAGATACTAGCGACCAATTATTAACGACCGATTTACTGACAACCAATGATCAATGACCTACTACCGATGACAAATGTGTTTGCGATCGCGCTCAAGCAAAAGCAGTACAAAACCTATATCCTCTCCGACGAAACCGCTAACTCTACTCTAGAAGTTGTGCCGGAACGGGGCGGTATTGCCACTAGCTGGCTGGTTGAAGGCAAAGAAATCTTGTACTTGGACGCGGAACGGTTCGCCAATCCCGATCTGACTGTACGTGGCGGGATTCCCATCCTGTTTCCCATCTGCAGCAATCTCCCCGACAGTACTTACACGCACAAGGGAGTGCAGCGTCAGCTCAAACAGCACGGCTTTGCTCGAGACTTGCCTTGGACAGTAGGCGAACAAGTTACGGAGGGTTGCGCCGCTCTTACGCTAATTCTCGATAGCTGCGACAAGACGCTGGCTGTTTATCCCTTTGATTTCCAACTAGCCTTCACTTATCAGATTAAAGGCAATTCTTTGGAAATTTTTCAGCGATACACCAATCTGTCTGCTGAACCCATGCCGTTTTCTAGTGGTTTGCACCCCTACTTTTTGGCGACGGACAAATCAAAGCTGCGCTTTGAGATTCCGGGGATGCAGTACAGAGATCAGAACACCAATCAAAAGGGTTACTTCACTGGGGTTTTTGACCCGACGTTGGATGAAATTGATGTTTCCTTTGACGAACTCACTGGTCTTGCTGCTACTGTCACTGACGCGGCCCAAGGCTTGCGGCTCACCCTCAGTTACAACTCCAGCTATGGGAAGTTGGTTTTCTGGATGTTGAAGGGCAAGGATTTTTACTGTTTGGAACCTTGGACTGCTCCTCGAAATGCCCTCAACACTGGCGAACACATGATTTATTTGCAGCCGGGAGCGACTTGCCAGATGCTGGTTCGCATGACTGCAAATTTTATTTAAAAAAGACTTGCTATTTCAAATGAGGGGTGCTACTATTAGAAATTGTGTGCGGTAACAATGTTTTCGCGGGTCGCTAGCTCAGCGGTAGAGCATTCGGCTTTTAACCGATTGGTCTCGGGTTCAAATCCCGGGCGACCCATAAAAAATTTGTAAGTTGAGAATTTTGAGTTTTGAGTTGAATGCTCGGAACTCAAAATTTTGTTTTTTGAACTTTTAAGTAAATCTGGAAAGATAGTGCGCGATCGGTGGCAAATTGTCTTAATATTATCGTAAGAATTGAGCTTGTCCAAAATTCACTGCCCAAAAATCACAAATAATTAGGAGGAATATCTATGGCGCTTGTACCTATGCGATTGCTGCTCGACCACGCGGCTGAAAATGGTTACGGCCTACCGGCTTACAACGTCAACAACATGGAGCAAATCCAAGCGATCATGCGCGCTGCTGACGAAACCAACAGCCCCGTGATTCTGCAAGCTTCTCGCGGCGCTCGCTCCTACGCTGGCGAAAATTTCCTGCGCCACTTGATTTTGGCAGCAGTTGAAACCTATCCTCACATTCCCATTTCCATGCACCAAGACCACGGCAATGCCCCCGGCACTTGCTATTCTGCCATGCGCCAAGGTTTCACCAGCGTGATGATGGACGGTTCTCTGGAAGCAGATGCTAAGACTCCCGCCAGCTACGAGTACAACGTTCAAGTTACTCGCGATGTGGTGAATGTTGCTCATTCGATCGGCGTTAGCGTTGAAGGCGAACTGGGTTGCTTGGGTTCTCTGGAAACAGGAATGGGCGAAGCAGAAGACGGCCACGGCTTTGAAGGTGCGCTTTCTCACGATCAGTTGCTGACAGATCCTGAACAAGCTGTGGATTTCGTCGAGCAAACCGGCGTTGATGCTCTAGCAGTTGCGATCGGCACTTCTCACGGCGCTTACAAGTTCACTCGCAAGCCGACTGGCGAAATTTTGGCAATCAGCCGCATTGAAGAAATTCACCGCCGCTTGCCGAATACTCACTTGGTGATGCACGGTTCTTCTTCTGTTCCCCAAGAATTGCTGGAAATTATCAACAGCAACGGCGGTAAAATCCGCGAAACCTACGGCGTACCTGTGGAAGAAATCCAAAAGGGCATCAAGTGCGGCGTTCGTAAGATCAATATCGATACTGACAACCGTTTGGCGATTACTGCTGCAGTGCGCGAAGCTTTGTTTGCCAAGCCCGATGAGTTTGACCCCCGCCACTTCTTGAAGCCGTCGATCAAGTATATGCAGAAGGTTTGTAGCGATCGTTATAACTCTTTCGGTTGCGCTGGTCACGGTACAAAGATTAAGCAAGTGTCTTTGGACGATTTTGCAGCTAAGTATGCTAAGGGCGAATTGAGCTCTTCTGCTAAGAAGACTGTCGCTGTTTAAGAATTTTAGGTTTTAGATTTTAGATTTGTCTGAAGTCTAAAGTTAGGATTGCCGGGTAGCTTTGAAGTTGCCCGGTTTTTGTTTCTGGACACAAACCAATAGAAGTGATATTGAAAACTGCGAGCGCTATAGCAGTTTCCCTATTTTTGATTACAATGAAGCTAATTTTCCTTGGAAATTCAACCGTTTGAATCAAAGGTGAACGAATGGCAAAGGTTATTGCAGTTACAGAAGCTATTAAAAGCCTTGCTGAGGCTGAATCAAGGTTGAATTTGAGCCGAACTGAGGATGAGGCTTTTTTTACAGAGTGGCAAGCCCAATTGCCAAGTCCCAGCGATTCTGAACAGACTGCTTTGGATACGCTACGACGTAGATTGCTGTATCATAGAGCCGATGGAGAGTTGTTAGAAGGGGCAGTGACATTGCTGGTGGCATCACCTTTGTTAGAATTGGCGGGATTCTACGATCCACCGTTTAGGATGAAGGCTGAAGCTGCGATCGAAATTACGATCGATGATGGGGAAGAAACCCTGCGGGGACGAATTGATATCTTGATTTTGCAGAATCAGCTTTGGGTAATGGTTTTGGAGTGTAAGAAGACTACGATATCGACGCGATCGGCATTACCCCAAGCATTAGCATACATGATGGCAAATCCTGATTTGGATAAACCGAGATTTGGTATGTTGACGAATGGCGATGATGTGTTGTTTGTGAAACTCAGGGCTCAACCTACACCCGAATACGGGTTATCGCGGGCATTTTCGATTTATACTGTGCGAAGTGAATTGCGATCGGCTTTTCAAGTCTTGAAGCATTTAGGGCAAGGTATTACTGGCGTCTAAGTTACGGTGAAGGACGCACAACACGAATCAGTTTACCTTGCAAAGATTCTTCTGCTGTAATAGCCGCGTTGATTCGGTTAGCAAAAGCTAAAACATCCGGGTCAGGAATTTTCTGATTCGCTCTACCTGCTTCTTGGACAGTCAAAACATCGTGTCCTAAAGCTCTCAGTAATTCTACAACAGGATAGGGGTATTGCTCATCGGCATAAAGACGTGCCATCGGCTACAAATTCTCGTCCATCACTTCATCGTTTTCCCGAATTTCTGTTTCAATTTCATCGGAGAAAGCTTCAGCATAGGCCCAAGCGTTAGCAATATCAGTAGCAGAGAGTAATCGATAGCTTGTGAGTAAATCTGCTTCGCTATAGCCCATACGACGAGCTTCTACAAGTCCCCAAACGGTGATGCGAGTTCCAGCAATGCAAGCACTCCCCCCACAGACATCAGGCGTTTTTTCAATACCGCGCCAAGGAGTGATTTTGCCTTGAGTGAGGAGTTGAACGACTTGAGCTTTTTCGTCGTCAGAGAGTGCCAGGAGTTGAGGCTCTAATTCTTTCAGCGTCATGACAAACAATGGAATTGCGACTACCGATCATTCTATCGAACCGATCGCCTCATTTACCCGATCGCCCATGGCCACTTCTAGTAATTTGGGTGAAGCGCGACAATGTAAGCAATGGTTGTATAAATTACACTGTATGGGCGATCGCATATTGCCTCAGTACAGGTGAAATCGTGTAAAAATTTGCTTGTTGTTCTATCAAGCAACGTCGCGATAGAGATTGCAGCGCATTTAGCAAATCTGAAGCCGGAATTCGGTCACTTTCTAGCAATTTTGCCCGGTTGATTGGCTGGATTTCTTTCGCCAACAAGGAGATGACTTGTTTTTCTAGTTCGGATAGGCGATCGAAGTGCTTCTGTAAAACATCTTTTAAATCTTCTGGCAACAATATAGTATCATTTGGTAATAACTCTGTCACGCCGCCTCCCAAGTCTTGAATCAGAGTCGCCACGCTTTTTAACCATAGGGGGTTGCCTTGGTAGCGATGAATGAGTGTTTCACTGTTGTCGCTTTATTCTAACCCATAATCTCTGAGTATTCCCCGTGGGACGGCGATGTCTAAACCTTTGAGTTGTAAGGTACGAATGGCAGTATTTTGGCTTTTAACTTGAGTAACTTCTCTGGGTTGTTCCCAACCGATCAACAGAAAGCAGCTTTGATGGGATAATTTTTCTATTTGTTTAAATAAAGAGCGATATTCTTCGGATTCTGGTTTATATTTTCCTGCCAATTCGCCACTACAGAAAAGGTTGTGAACGTCATCTAAGACAATTAAAGAGCGATGGTTTTGTAAATACTTAATCAGCGGTAAGCATTTTGGTTGGTGGGATGAATCTTGTTTTTCGGAATGGGAAAAAAGCTGTATTAGGTTAGATTGAAATTTTTCTATGGTGGGGAATTGGTCTAGTGTTTACCAAACTGCGTACTCAAACTCGTCTTTAATTTGTTGTACGAGTTGTACTGCTAGGGTGGTTTTTCCGATACCGCTAATGCCGGTGAGGGTGTGGAGTTCGGGAGTGCGCGAGTAGAAATCGCCCAACTCCGGCATTTCGTTTAAATCTTGATATAGAGTTTTAGTTGGTTTTGAGTTAGATGTTTCTTGATTGGGTGGGTGTGAGTTTGGTATATTTAGCGGGTGTCTAGCTTCTCCACAGATGTTGAAATTACCGATGGCTACAACGTCTTGTGCAAAGTTTAAAGAATGAGAGACTTGGAACCTCTCCATTGTGGAGCGAAAATTCGATTTACTGACTTTTTCCCCAAACTCCTCTGAAAGTATCTGCCATAATTCCGAGTCGATTTCCCTGATGCGGCTTTCAGAACAGTCAAAGTCTTTCGCTATTTCTTTGTATGTCTCGCGTTGTAGAGTTCCCCGCAGTACCGCTGCTTGTAAATCGTCAAGGTGCTGACCTGTTTTCTCGAAAACTATGCGGCCGGGGAGGGTTAACACTTCTTTAAGATTTATCTGGCTAGCAAGATGTGAGAATTTTGTATATTAAAGCACTTTTTAACAAAATTGTACAACACTGTACAAAATAAATTTAAACCGAGTAAAAATTTTGCAAATTGTGAAGAAAATTGAACTTTTTTTTATAAAAACTATCCTGATTTCTAAGAACCATAGGAGAAACATTAAAAAGTAAATTGAGGGATTAAACGCTTGTCGTTTACGTTTAACCCCTGTAATAGTGTATTAAGTCGCATATTGAGTATTAGGGCATGGTGTAAAGATATGAACGGGCTGATTAAGTTCTTAGATCATAATGGGATGCGTCCTATTATTGCTTTGGTTGTGATTATTGGTGCTCTTGCGATCACTCTCAAGAGTGATAAAATTTGTGTAGTGCAAGTAGAATACCCCCCAGCTACTTCAAGACCTGCTGGAACTCAACCCCAAATCATTTTTAGAGACAATCCTGTTTGCTCAAAGTATTTTGAAATAGCAGCATTGGTACTGGGTGGACTTCTGGGATTAACCGCATCAGGTAAATCGAGCATATATCAACCGGAAGATGAGGCAGCAAGAGAGCAGCAAAGAACATTGGAGAAGAACAAATCACCGAGGCAGGATTGATTTATGAGCTGGTAGGTTGGGTTGATTCAATGAAACCCAACCTCTTTTTCCACTCACAATCTTACCCATTTCTACCATTCCAATGCGATGATTGCCCTAATAGCGATCGCCCCATCACCCATAAAGAGCGATCGCCCCTCACACCCAATACCAAACAATCCGATGATTGTACGGATAGCGAGGCCTGAGTAAAAAAAGAGCGATCGCCCCTCGCACCCAATACCACATACGGCGATGATTCTACGGAGTGCGATCGCACATAATCATCATCCCTAATTTGCGATCGACCTTCCGCACCAATTCTCCACAAAGCATCCGGCTGAAATTCGTTATCTGCGTCCAAGCGCAAAGTAGCATTGTCGCCCAATTCCACCCCAGCCAACCTCTAATTTGATTGTGTGGTTCGCCGTGACTTCGGAATCTTACCGATAATGCCACATAAAATATTTTTCAATCTATTCAGTTAGCGATAAAAATTTAAGCAAACATAGCATCGCGGGGGCGAGTTTTGCCGCACTAAACTCGCTCCTAATATAAATATTTAACTAAATCCTTCCCTTAAACCTTCTGCTTCTTCCTTCGCGTCCTTCGCGTCTTCGCGGTTCGTTTCTAACGCAAATATTCAATCCAAGTCGGCAAAACCTCCGGCGAACCGTACCACTTCCCCGGAGAACGAGGCGAATGCCAAACCCCCTCCAACACCAAATTTTCGGCCCCGTCCAACACAGCAGCTTCCACCGGCGTAATTCCATCTCCCCAAGTTTCGCCCTTCCCCACAGTTAATTCGTAACTTTTATAAGCCAGCCAAGTCCCTAAACCGCGCTTCCCAAAAACAGCCTTCCCAGCAGCGCACACGTAGCGCACCTGCGGGTGAAAAGCCCCCGGATAGTGAATTTTGACAAAATCTAGATTTTTGCGCGTCCAGCGCTCTTGAGAGACGTGTGGCGTGCCTAAAGTGATTAAAGTATTCACATAAGGGTGAGCTTCCCACAAACCCGCGTCCTCAAGCACGTCGCCGTGAATCGTGTAAGGCTTTTCGCCCAAATAGATGCGAGAAATCCAGCCACCGGCGGAATGACCGACGAGATTGATCTGGGGAACGCCGTATTGCTGTAACATTTGTTTGACCGTGCGATCGAGCTGTCGCAAAATTGGCACCATCGACCGCCCGCCAAAAGTTGGCAACCAATCTCCCTTGCCCAGAGGCACTGTTACTGTTGGGAAACCTCGATCGACCAGAGACTTTTCTAATTCGCGATAGTCGGAAGCAGCAGCAAAATATCCTGGTAAAATCACGGTTGGTAATGGCATTGTCAATTTTAGATTTTAGATTTTAGATTTTAGATTTTGCGGTCGGAGTGCTACGATCTGTTTTTCAAGTTCAAAGACGCTTGCCGAAGCATCCTTTGGATTGCTAACATCTGCCGCTCGTTAAACCTTTTGCTTAGGGAATATCTACTTCTATGGCTCGCGAGCCGATTCAAACATGGTATTTTACCCTAGTTGTCGTTCACTTAGAAGACCGTTTTCTACTGGTACAAGAGCGCAAGTACGAGCAGCAGTGGTATCTCCCAGCAGGGCGAGTGGAAAAAGGGGAGACTTTGCTCGAAGCTGCTATGCGTAATACCCTTGAGGAAGCGGGCATTTCCATCATCATTGAGGGAATTCTCCGGGTAGAGCACACAGTGATGCCTAAGGGCAATGTGCGCCTCCGAGTCATTTTTGTGGCTCGTCCACAAGATAAGACGCCACCCAAGAGTAAGCCGGATGAGCATACTTTGTGCGCTGGCTGGTATTCTCTCAAGGAATTAGACCAGTTGTCGTTGCGGGGAGAGGAAGTTCGAGAAATGTTTCAATATATGGCAAGCGGCGCTCCAATTTATCCCATCGACTTGCTCACCATCGAGGGAGCTCCTTTTAAAAATTACCGCTATCGCTGGTGAATCCATCGATTTTGGATTTTGGATTTTGGATTTTCGAGTGAATAATTACTTCCACGGATGAATCCGGTTGTGTAACCGAATTGGAAACAGGGGTCGATCGAACGGATCGATCGTGTTTAATGAATTAGTGGCCCTCCAGATCCCGGAAAAAGACGGTATAGCAGCGGTGCAGTCTGTTTTTTGCTCGCCCCAGTCCTGCCCGCCTGACGCCCGCTGACGATTCTCAACAATACCTGAGAAACCGTGTATAGGATTCGGTCAAAGGCATTCGGCAAGAAAAACAATGGTTTGAGCAATTAACAACGTCCTCACCCTATTTGCGGTTGCTATACAAGCGTGGAAGCAGGCAAAAAACCGGGTTTCTACGCTTGAGTGCTTGATGTGAGGGTCGCGAAATCTTAATAAAAGTCGATCGGGCAACTTCGATACCGACCGTGCTAAAATTATACCTTTGAATTCTCCAACAGCAACTTTTAAAATCACTCAAAAAAAATATCAATTAATAACTATTAACTTCCAATTCCCAATTATCAATTCTCAATTACCAATTACCAATTCCCCATTCCCCATAGTCATGACTGACTCTTCCTCCCTAGCCAACACCCTTTCCGAACCGCTGCGCCAGCCTTATTGGTGGGCAGCCCTAGCTTCTGTCAGCCTTCACGGAGTGCTCGGAGTAAGTGCCCCGACGCTCTCAAGCGTACTTTATGGTGGAAATTCCTCAAAAAATATTCCCGGTTCTGTCGGCTTGGTAGAACTAACTCCCGCAGAAGCCGGCCGGCTGCCACAAACCATACCACCGCGCGCGTCTAATACGCGATTTACGCCATTTTCGATCGCACCAGTTCCCCTTCGACCCGCGCCAAAGTTAGCCCCGCCCTTGCCCCCCCCACCTGATACCATCAACTTGCCCGCCATGCCGCCGGGAATGCCGCCTCCTGGATTCTTTTCCCCTCTGCCTTATCCCTCTCTCCCGCCGTTAACGGCCCCAACAGCCCCGCCACCTCCCCAAACTCCATCATCCCCAACAGTCAGAACCCCCTCCCAGCCAACAACACCGACTATCATCCCACCCGTACCTCCCAGCGGTTTTCTTTTCCCGCCCTTACCGGGTAATTTCGATCGCAATATCCCGCCGCCGCCATCGCTGCCAGAAGCACCCCAGCTTCCCGGCGGCGGCTCCGAAGATGAAGCAGAGGCGCTCAAAAAGATCATAGCCAGTAGAGGCGGACTCCCACTATTTCCAGACGGAGCTCCAGTCTTTACCCCGGAATTCCCCATTAGCAGGAATGTGGGACCCGATGGAGTACCAAAATTGACTCAAAAAGATCCCAATAAAAGGAATCTCATCGCAGAAACTCCCGAAGAAAGAATCAGGAGGGCACAATTTGACCAGGGACAGCAACAGCTAGAACAGCAGGGAGTTCCCGGTGCAAACTTACCCACCGACAGAGAGACACTGCTTGCGGCTGCAAATACCTATGTTGCTTTGTTTGAGAAATTCAAAAAGGCTTATCCTGACTTGGAAATGACAGGCCCGACTCCTGTGCCTGTCCCTTATCCCGTAACAGCTTGCTCGGAAAAACTCCAAGGAAGAGCTGTTTTTGGAGCAGTTGTCAGCCCTCAAGGCTTGCTCAAGGCCGAGCCTCAGCCGATCGTCCCGACGGGTTACGGTATTCTCGATAATGCGGCTAAAATTGCGATTATTAGCCCTTCTCTAACATTTGAAGCAGCCAGCACGCACAAGCTTTACCAACTGGCTGTCGAGTTTAAGTACGACGAAAAAGTTTGCAGTGGCATTCCTGTCACACCAACCAGGCCCAACCCACCAGGCCAGCAGCAGCCAGCGCCCGCCCCGACAGTGCCCAGCAGACCAACAGGCCAGCCGCCCTCCCCAGCGCCTATTGAAGTGAAACCGCAGTTTGAGAAGCCGCCGGCCCCGGCCACCAAACCGCAGCCAGGGGCCAAACCGTCGTCGCCCGCACCCAAGCCTGCGGCTCAACCGTCACCCTCGCCTGAACCGAAACCAGCAGCGGAACAGTCGCCTTCTCCTCAACGGCAACCCGCCGAAGAGTCCCCGCAGCCGGAAGCTGCGCCATCTCCTGCCGCCGAAGAGTCCCCGCAGCCCCAAGCTGCACCATCTCCTGCCGCCGAAGAGTCCCCGCAGCCCCAAGCTGCACCATCTCCTGCCCCGGAAGTGTCGCCCTCGCCGGAAGCTGCGCCATCTCCTGCCGCCGAAGTGTCGCCATCTCCTACCCCGGAAGTGTCGCCATCTCCTGCCCCGGAAGTGTCGCCGTCGCCTGAAGCAGCGCCATCTCCTGCGGCTACCGAAAATTAATTGGGCATCGGTAATTGGCAATCCGGTAGGGGAATGGGTAATATCCAATCTGCTTGCTTGACTCTTGTGAGTTAGTAGTTAGTAGGGTGCGTCAGCTTGAATATTTGTTGCTTCTAAAACTAATTTCTACTTGCTGACGCACCCTACTTTATCCACTAAGAATGAAGTTGTTTTTCGTCGCCCCGACCAGGCTGTGGACGATTGAATTTTTGACTGCAAAGCTAATTACCTATTCCCCTTAACCTCTCAAGTGTATTGAACTTTATACATTTGGAATAAGTCGCCGCTTTGCTTTTTTACTACCTTAGCGCCCGCAGCTTTAATCATTTTTTCCCAATCTTCAATTGTCTCTAAAAATACTTCGCCGGCTCGATAAGTTTCCAAAATTGCCCAATCTTCTGCTAGAGGAGCATCGGGGTTGAGGACATCAAAAACAAAATGACCGCCCGGTTTTAGTACCCGCTTTACTTCTCCCATGACAATACTCCAATAGTCTATGGGATAGTAACAGCTAAAGCCTGTAGCGAGGCATAAATCGAACTGAGCCTCCTCGTAATTTAACTGGTGAGCGGGAGCCCATTCTACGCCTTTGAACAGCTTAGAATTGAGCTGAGGGCCGCGAGCGTTTAAGGCGTCTCGCGCTGCGCTGCTGATTTCTTGACCGTAAAAATATGCCTCCCAATCCCGCCAAGGGTAGATGAGAAAGCTGACTCCGCAGCCAATGTCTAAACAGCGCTGATTTTTTTGAGGTTTGGCAATTTTCCAGAAGGGAGAAACTGTTTTTGCTTGGAGAGTTCCTGCAACTGATTCTAGGAAAATCGGCATTGCTTCGACTTCTTCGGGTAAAGCGAAAGCTTCTCCCCGGTATTCGCGATCGAATCGAGAAGCGACTTGCGACAGTAAAACTTGCCAGCTATCTGATTTTCCTTTAGCAAACCAAGTCTGCTCCTGACCCGCGACTGGGCGATCGGACTTTTTAGACATTCTTGAATTACCTTTTAGAGGCTTTGAGAGCTTTTGTAAAGTTTTGGCGGTAAGGCTTATTAAAAATTAACGCGGGCCAGAGCAGCGAGAGCTTCAGGCGATTTGTAAAACTTCTGTCGAAGTTAGTGCGATTGAAACCATTCCAAAATTTCCAAATACCGCCACCGTAAGCGATCAGCAATGCCAAGCTAATTAACGTACTCATTTAAAAAACCCCTAAGCAATGGATAGGATTTTGGGTCAGCTAGTCAAAGCGCTACCCTTAATCTATCATTTATCAGACGCCAAGGCGCACCGATAGCGGTAGTAATTCCACCTTTAGAAAGAGACTTCAAAATCCCCGCTGGCGACAAACTTAAAAATAACACCCCCAAAATAGCTTTCACCGAGCAAGCAAGAAGGGACTTCTGCCAAAAGTCGAGGATTCTGAGGACTTATACGATTGAAGAATTGAAGAATTAAAGAATTGGGAATGACTCATGACAGAAGGGTTTCGAGCACGGGCCTACAGTTGCATTCTTTTTTTTAACTGGTATTACCCAACATCCCCTACAAATCCGAGCTCGACTGGGGGATGGGTGCGATGCCGCCAGTTCTAATTCGGTTGAAATCGGTTGCTGTTGGGGGACGGCCAGGCCGAACGGGATTTCCCAGACGTGTCACTACTCGAAGATATTTAAGTAAGAACTGATTGCTGGTGGCCGACGAATTCCAGCAGGCAAACTTTTTCTAGCGGACAATGGCGGTAGAGAGCTTTCTAAGCAAGGAGGATTTTATGCGTGCAGTGCTAATGGCTGGTGGGTCGGGAACGAGGCTCAGACCCCTGACGTGCGATTTGCCCAAACCGATGGTGCCAATTCTCAATCGCCCGATCGCAGAACACATTATTAATTTGCTAAAAAGGCATCAGATCACGGAAATTATTGCGACGCTGCACTACCTTCCCGATGTCATGCGCGAATATTTTACTGACGGGGCAGAGTTTGGCGTTCAAATAACTTACGCTGTGGAGGAAGACCAACCGCTGGGTACGGCTGGTTGCGTCAAAAATATTGCTGAACTGCTCGATCGAACTTTTCTGGTCATCAGCGGCGACAGCATCACAGACTTCGACTTAACGGCAGCGATCGAATTTCACCGCAGCAAGCAATCCAAAGCCACGTTAATTTTAACTCGCGTTCCCAACCCGATGGAATTCGGGGTCGTGATTACCGAGGAAAATTACCGCATCAGTCGCTTTCTGGAAAAGCCTTCTAGCAGCGAAATTTTCTCCGATACAGTCAATACGGGTACCTACATTTTAGAACCCGAGGTCTTGGATTACCTGCCGGCAAATCAGGAGTGCGACTTCTCGAAAGACTTGTTTCCCATGCTACTGGAAAAAAACGAGCCGATGTACGGCTACATCGCCGAAGGTTACTGGTGCGATGTCGGCCAGTTAGATGTTTACCGGGAATCTCAGTACGACGCGCTGCGGGGAAAGGTCAAACTGGATTTGAGCTACTACAACGAAGTTCGATCTGGACTTTGGGTAGGTCAGAATACTTTTATTGACGATAGCGCGATCGTCGAAGTACCGGCCATGGTCGGCAACAATTGCCGGATTGGAGCCCGAGTTAAAATCGATGCCGGTACAGTGATCGGAGATAACGTGACAGTAGGGGCGGACGCCAACCTCAAACGTCCCATCGTCTGGAACGGAGCAATTGTCGGTGAAGACGCTCATCTTAGGGCCTGCGTGATTTGCCGGAGCACCCGCGTAGACAGGCGCGCTCACGTCCTCGAAGGTGCTGTCGTCGGTTCAATGTCCATCGTGGGAGAAGAAGGACAAGTGGGGCCAAGCGTGCGCGTCTGGCCGAGCAAAAATATTGAATCCGGCGCTCTGTTAAATCAAAATTTAATTTGGGGAGAACAAGCTAAGCGGAATTTGTTCGGTCAGCGTGGCGTTCAAGGACTGGCAAATGTGGATATTACTCCGGAATTTGCGGTGAAATTGGGCGCGGCTTACGGCTCGACTTTGAAACCCGGGACTGCGGTATCAGTTTCTCGCGACCAGCGGAGCATTTCGCGGATGGTTTCGAGGTCTTTGATTGCGGGTTTGATGTCGGTGGGAATAAATGTGATCAATTTGGAATCGACGGCAATTCCGATCGCGCGCACGGTTTCGTCTACGATATCAATTGCCGGCGGCATTCACGTTCGCATTTCTCCCGATCGCTCCGACCACATTTTAATTGAATTCTTCGATATCAAAGGCATCAATATTACTAAAGGAGCTGAGAAAAAAATTGAGGGGGCTTATTTTAAGGAAGATTTGCGGCGAGCTCTAATTCCGGAAATTGGAGAGATGACGTACTTTAACCAAGCTCTCGATGTTTACAACCGCATTTTTGAGCGGCAGATGAATGTTGAGGCAATACGCTACAGCAATACTAAGGTGGTAATCGATTACGTTTACGCGGTTTCTGGAGCAATTTTGCCCCAAATGCTTGCCAAGTTCGGCTGCGATGCGGTGGTCCTCAATGCCAGTCTCAAGCAGACTTCTCTAAGCAACGGGGAACGGGAATATTTGCTCGACCAACTCGGCCGGGTGGTGAAAGCACTCAGCGCTAATTTTGGAGTGCAGGTATCGGCTAACGGCGAACAGCTCATTTTGGTAGATGAGTCTGGGATAGCGATTCGCGGGGAAATGCTGACGGCGCTGATGGTAAATTTGATGCTGACTTCTCATCCCACAGGTACAGTAGTAGTGCCGGTGCATGCGTCTTCTGCGGTGGAGGCGATCGCCCGACGCTATCAAAGCAAGGTAATCCGCACGAAGGCGAACCCAACTGCTTTGATGGAAGCCGCTAACAGGAACCCGAATGTAGTTTTGGGCGGCAGCGGCCTTATGGGTTTTATTTTCCCGCAGTTGCATCCCGGATTTGACGGAATGTTCTGCATTGCTAAAGTGATAGAAATGATGACGATTCAGGAGCGATCGCTCGGACAGATCAAGGCGGAACTTCCCCGCATCACCCACCGCAGTTACAGCGTCCGCTGTCCTTGGACTATCAAGGGTTCGCTGATGCGACATTTAGTAGAAACTCATTCGCCCGATCGTTTAGAATTATTAGATGGAGTGAAGATTTTTAACTACAGCGACGACAATTGGGTATTAGTTTTACCCGATGCTAGTGAACCGACGGTTCATATCTTCGCCAACAGTGAGGATCGAGATTGGGTATCTGAAACGTTGAAGGAGTACCGCACCCTCGTTCACGATTTTGTCAGTCAAGCCGAGGCGGCGGTTCTCCAAGATAAATTTGGTAACAACGTGTAATCCGTCATCGGCGACAAATAATAGCGATCGGGCGCAGAAAAATCAGTAATTACCAATTACCAATTGGCAATTGGCAATTGGCAATTCCCCAAAGCAAGACGAACAAGTCATCGGTACACGGATAGCTATTTCTTCCTTCTTCCTTCTTCCTTCTTCCTTCTTCCTTCTTCCTTCTTCCTTCAACATCCAATTCCCAATTACGCACAGATAACAGATGAATAGCTGCATTTTGATGGCGGAAATAATTCAACAACCGCAACTCCGTTATACTCCTGACAATCAACTTCAAATCGCTGAGATGTTGGTGCAGTTTCCCGGCCCAAAACCCGAAGATCCGCCCGAACATTTGAAAGTGATAGGATGGGGAAATTTTGCTCAAGAAATTCACGAGAAATATCACGAGGGCGATCGCGTGATTATTGAGGGACGGCTGAGCATGAATACGATCGAAAGAGATGGTATTAAAGAAAAGCGCGCTGAGCTGACAGCTCAAAGGATTTACAGTGTCGGGGCTGATGCAATGAGTTCGGCTCCCCCTACTAGAACCGCCCCGGAACCGGCTCAAATTCGCGACAGCGCGCCGGCTAATGTGCCGAGCAATGTGGTTCCCATGAGTTCGCGAGGCCGCAGTTCTAACAGCGCTCCAGGTGGCGCTAACCGCACGTCTAGTTCGGATTGGAACTCGCATCAGTCTTCAAATTCTGAGTCCGATCGATCTTCGAGTTCGCCTAACGAGCCGGAAAATCCCGATTACGATCCGATTCCGTTTTAAAAAGTAGAGTGCGTCACTTTACGAGCGATCGCAAAACTTCGCCCTTCGATCGCAAGTGACGCACCTTAATTTAAGGGCGATCGCACTTCAGGAAAAAAAGGGCGATCCTCTTCGAGGGCTGCGCTAACGAATTTGGCTGAACTACGAGCTAAATTGCAAATTTTACAGCTTGATCGTCACAACTTTTTTCTTGCTTTTTTCGTCGCGCAGCACGACGGTATTGTAGGGTGATGTATCCGTCCCCAGCGGAATTGGCAGCTTAAAGCTGCTGCTCTTATGCTTAACTTCGCCTAAATCAATGCTTTTCGTTATATTGCCATCTGTTGCCAGATAAGCGGTAAGTTCGCCTTTATAATCTTCAATCAAAAAGTCTCTGAAGAAAAGGACTTCCCCAGCACCCTCGACATCGATACCAAGGATGACCGTACCGCTAAACGTTGCGCCTTTTTCTTGTTCATCAACCGTCGCCATTTTAATTTCCGAGGGGTCTTGACCGGACATATCTGCCATAAATTTTTTCTCCTGAGCGGAGCGCAATAATTAACAAGAATCTTACCTGACGCTAGGGGCGATTGCAAAACTCTTAGGACGTATTTCTGCATCGGTCTTGCTTCTCTCTGAGGTTAGAGAAGCCCGCGATCGCGAATTATACCACCAATTCTCTCAATTCTTGAGTCAGTAAGTACAGACCGTTAAAATTCTATCTATAATACCCCCAAGTCTCGCAAACACCGCCGCGTTAATTCGATTCGATATTTAGCATCCTTAGTCGGGAGTTTTTAAGTGATAGGGTGGAGAATTAAGCCTGATGTTTTTGATAATTTAAGAGCGATCGCACTTGGCTCAATTAAAGGCGATCGCCATTAAAGATTATTCTTTCCAGTAACGGGTGAAAATCCGCCTTACTTCTGGAAGCAATTGTTGTAACCGTTCATATTTCAAACCAATTAATAGCTGTGTTTATTTCTGATTCTATTCAATATGATTCAGAAGGTCGCTCCTGTTTCTGTGTAAAAAAATTTCTCTTATGTTCTTTGACCACATACTGTTACTATTTTGGAGATGTCTATTGAATCTACAACAGAGGAGCGCGACCGCCTGCCTCAGCTATTGCTTATAAATGGGTAGAAATTTTTAGCTCAACAGTTGTATTTTTTGTGGAGTAAAAGTTTGAGGACTGTCAGTGCATTTGTAGGGGGGAAGTCCAGGTTAAAGAATCCCCGTGCGTTTACGCCATCGAGTGTCAATTGTTATGGGAAGCATTGATCGAGAGAGGACTTGCATTCCTGACTACAAACTTGACATCGTATTAGTTCGGGGGCCGGGGGAGGCGAAAACTCAGGGGACTGAGGATTTGATTGAGAGTTCGCAGTTGTTCCGCAGTACCCAAACAAATCAGCATATCTCCTCCTTCGATCGCAGTTTCTCCAGTAGGCCCGACAATCAAAGTCCCGCCAGCGCGCCGCACCGCTAAAACCAAGGCCCCCGATTGCGATCGCAACTTGGCATTTCTCAAAGTTTGCCCGACGTAGACACAACTATTGGGATCGACCAAAAATTCCTCCATGTAAAAAGAACTGTCGGTACCCGTCAAAACACCGTCTAAAAAATCCATAACTTGAGGCCGCAAAGCAGCCGCCGCCATGCGCTTTCCCCCGGTAATGTAGGGGGATACGACGGCATCGGCGCCGCCCCGCTGCAACTTCTTTACGGCTTCTTCTGTGGTGGCGCGGGCGATCGCCCGTACCTTCGGATTCAGAGTTTTCGCTGACATGACAGTATATAAATTCTCGGCATCCGAGGGCAAAGCTGCTACTATGCAAATTGCGCGATCGATCCCCACATTCACCAAAGTTTCGTCCAGAGTCGCGTCTCCTTGGACAGCCGTGTACCCCAGCGCCAAAGCAGCCTCAACCGAGTGTACCGCCGAATCTATCACCACAAAAGAGATATATTCGGCCTGAAATTCCAAGGCAATTTGGCGGCCAGTGCGCCCAAAACCGCAGAGAATGTAATGCCCGCTCAAAGAATCTACCAATCGTCGCTGCTGCCTAATTCTTGCTCCTTCTTGAAAATATCCTTCAATCAGCGCTTCTGTAAAGCGGTTGACGATGAAACCTATCACAATCACGCCCATCAAAATCAGGCCTATGGTAAACATTCGCCCGCGTTTGCCGAGGGGGTGAAGTTCACCGTAACCGACAGTTGCTAGGGTAAATACTGTCATGTAAACGGCATCTAGCAAAGACCATTTTTCCACCAGGCAATACCAGAGAGTACCCGTGCATACAATGCCCCCAAGGGCGATGACTCCGTTTCTTAAGTCTTTTTGCAGGCGCTGGTACTTTTGTTCTAGAGTTGAATACACTGATCGGGCTGACCTATTACCTATTAGCTGCTACCAATTTTAACCATATCAGCCCTAGACGCAGGGGCGGTCAATCGATTTTAGATTTTAGATTGACCCCACGGATAAATGCGGGGGCTTGAGGATTTTCGATTTTGATTTGGGATTGATTCCACGGAGAAATCCGGGGGCTTGTACCATCAAGAAATTTTTGGTCAAAAAGCCAGTTTCTGCCTAGATAGTTTGCTGCCCAACTCAACATTTTGACTCTTAACCCGGTTTTTTTTGCGTGAGTTCCGACTTAGTTCCAATCCCGTCGCAGAGGTGGCGATTGTTGTGATTTGCGATCGGATTTGTCTGAAAATAATTGCGGGCTCCATCGCAACCCTGCAGCAACAAATCGTCAAGATTAAAATTCCACAGCATCACCGTACCGTCAGCGCTAGCACTAGCGATCGCTTTGCCGTCTGGACTAAAACTCGCACTCCAAACAGCATCTTTGTTACCTTTTAAGGTTTGGAGCAACCTACCGTTAATATTCCACAGCCTCACCATTTTGTCTGTGCTTGCAGATAGCAACATTTGACTGTCGGGACTAAAGCTGATATTTGTCACTCCACTTGTATGCTTTAAAATACTTAGCGGTGTGCCGTCTTTGCTCCAAATTCTCGCCGTTCCCCCAGCACTTGCAGCCGCCAGCATTCCTCCGTCTGGACTGAAAGTTACACTCATAATTTTATCACTTTCCATCTGTAAAGTTCGGAGCAATTTGATATCGGTGCTGGCTTCGAGTGACTGCTGTTTTTGCATTTTTTCCGCAACCTTTCTCAAACTCCAAAGTTTAACAGTGCCATCAGTGGCAGCCGCAGCAATTATCTGACCATCTGGGCTAAAACTGGCGCTGGTTATCCAACCTCGCTCCACTTTTAAACTTGACAATTCTTCCCCGCTTATTTTCCATAGTTTAACTGTTCCATTGGTACTTGCTGAAGCAATAATTTTGCTATCTGGACTAAAAGAGACGCTTGTTATTTGACCGCTGTGTCCTTTTAAATCATGAAGCAATTCGCCATTTTTTTGCCAAATTTTGACAGTTTGGTCGTCGCTTGCCGAGACAAGCATCTGACCGCTAGGACTGAAAATTGCCATCCTAATTTTATCAGTATGCCCTGTCAATGTTGCTTGCAAATTTCCATTATTTTGCCAAAGTTTGATATAATTATCATCGGTAGCAGTCACAATTGTTTGACTGTCGGGACTGAAACTCGCGAAAGCAAGGGTACTGGCTTGAGTCTGCAAGCGGCGGCGTTCCCGAAAGTTGTAAACTGCCTGTTCGAGGGCGATCGCCACTCGCATCTGAATATCTGAACTCACTCCGAGCGATCGTTTCATTTCTGTAACAGCTCTGATGCTTTCTAGCAAAGCTTCTTCTTTTTTATCTGCGGCAAATAGCGTTTCTGATAGCAAACTGAGAGTGAGAATTTTGTTGTTTCTTTCTTCGATTGACGGTTTAACCCAAAAAGCTACTATCAGGATTGATATTAATATGACTGCGGCTCCTGTAACTGTTTGCACTCTCAGTTGTTGCTCGCGCCAAAGTTTAACTGCAATCGCTTTTTTCTGCTTTTGTGCTTCGCTTAGTTCCTCTAGTAACTTTTTTTCGCGGCGCAGTTGTTCAATTTCAGTTTGAGTTTGTTTTTCGCGATCGCGCAATTTGGTAAATTCCGCTTCTTGACTCGCACCTAAAAATTGATAATCTTGGGTGCTCAAGCTTTTATTTGCCGCCCACTGTCGGGCATCTTCCAGTGCTTGACCGCGCAACAAGCGAGATTCGTCTTGACAATTTGTAGCTATCCATGCTGTTAGGGATTCAGCATAGGGGCGCAAGTCGCCGAGCGCTTTTTCTACCCAGTTATGGTTGAATATAGCTGCGTAAATGCGGTTGGATACGGTTAATTTTCCGGCTCGTTTTACTACTAATCCGCTCAGCCGCAATTCTGTTTGTTCGGGACTATCATCCGCCCAGATTCCCCCACCCCCCTTTAACAAGGGTAATGCTGGCATTTTCTCGCCCCTGATTAAGGGGGGTGGGGGGGGATCGCAGGGTGGCAATATTTTTTGATATAGTCCTAATAACCTACTGGCGTGGTGCTGACTTCTGAGAAGGCGATCGCGAATTGTTTTGATGTGTACTGGTTCATCGGACGATTCCCAATTATCAATAATATGAGATTGCACTATCTCGCTAATTAATAATGGATTTGTAGTAAAATTTTCAGTTTGGCTTTCATCCGTTGAGTCTGATATAAGAGAAGCCGAAGCTAAGCTTTTTACATGGTGCAGAATCAGCTTGCAAAGCTTTTGAGTCAGAAATGGCTGCCCTCCAGTCCAGTCCAAAATCTCTTTTAAAACCTCTTGAGGATTGTCTACTTTTCCCTCAAACCCCTTTGCTAAAGGCAGAGCTTCCTGTAATGTAAAACCGTGCAATTCAATTGCTAAACCGATATTAAAGGGCGTGCGAGTTGCATCGCTAATTAAATCCGATGGCGTAGCTACTCCCAGCAAAGCAAATGTAATGCGCTGGTATTCTGAATTGTGAGCGCGTTTATTGTAGCAACATCTAATTAATGCAAAAAAATCGTCTAGCGGTTCTTGGAAACTCAGAACGCTATCAATTTCATCAATAAAAATGACCAGGTTTTGAGAAATTTTGACCAGCAGCAACTCTTCAATTAACTCTCCTAAGCGCTGCACCGGCGGCATCAACTCTCTCTCCCGCCACCAAGTCATAAACTCGACTGGGTTAAACAGGTTGAAACTGCACAATAGCTTGTAAGCGACGCCGCCGTACCACTTATCTAGAGAGACTTGCTGGTTGCCAATGTCCGAAAGGTCGATCGTAGCACAGGCAATGCCATCAGCCGAGAGTTTTTGTACAGTTCGCACTAGCAAACTGGATTTGCCCATTTGTCGGGAATTGAGCACGTAACAAAACTCTCCGGCTTTGAGGGCTTGATAAAGTTCTGAGTCAGCTTGTCGCACTACATAAGTAGGTGCATTTTGCGGGAGACTGCCGCCGATTTGATATTGGTAATCGACTGTCATTATATTGCCTCTAGTCATAAGTTTGTCTCAGTTCTATGGTGCCTGTAGCACAAGCAATCTTACCATTTTGATTGGTGGGTTCTGGTGGTTTAATTGTACCAGGAGAATCAGATCGGCACAATATAGATGTGGTCGTTATTTTATTTTTAGAAGGATTTAACTCAACTTTTGTAGCAGGAATTACAAAAACTCCACCGACAAAGCTTTTAAGATCTTTATGCTTTGAGACTCCATAATTAAATGTTGCTTTTTTTGTTGTATGGTGGGAATATTTGTAATTTTCTGTCTCGGTTTTAATAATGCGAATTCTTAAAGCCTTAACAGAAGTGCTAAAAACACTTTTTTCGGCAAAATAGGCCTGCTGACGTTTGTTGATTAAGCTAATATACATTCTGGGTTCCCATTGCTTGTTGTTCCTAAGCTTAACCTGAAAGGATGGCACAACTAGCGAAGCCAATACTCCAATCACCATTAAACTCACTAAGCATCCACCAACATTCGATGCAAGGCTAGCTGATTTATAATTTTGTTGACTCATGGTATTGTATCTTCTCTGTTTGTAGTAAAGACTTTAGTCCGGTAAATCTCAATTGAAGACCGATTTTATCTTGTAATCGACTGTCATTATATTGCGTATAGTTAGATTATTTGGGCACTTGTGTTGTGCCTTTCCCACAAGCAATTTTACCATTTTCATAGGTGGGTTCCGCTGGTTTAATTGTACCGGGAGAATCAGCTTGGCAGAATATGGATATTGTTGTTATTCCATCTTTAGCAGCATTTGGCTCAACTTCTTTAACAGGAACTAGAAAGACACCGCCGACATAACTCTTAAGTTGTGGTTGCTTGGAGACTCCATAATTAAAAGCAGTTTGCTTTGTGGCGCGAACTGAATACTTGTAATTTGTTGTCTCCGTTTTTATCCCAAGTTCCAAAGCATTAACAGAACTGGAAAAAACACTTTTTTCGGCAAAATCTTCTTGCTGAGCTTTGTTCATTGATCTAACATACTGTTGTTCTTCCGACTGCTTGCTGCTATTGGTATTATTTAGATAAAATGGCAGAGCTATCCCATTAATTACTCCAATACCGGTTATAAGTAATAAGCATCCGCAACCGCGAGAAGCTGCATTGCGAACTATTGATTCTTGATTTTTAGTCATGGTTTTGTCTCCTTAAATGGTATATACAAGGCGAATTAAATTCGGCGAGGCAGAGCCTCTGGATCTGCGTTACCAGGAAGATCCTTCCTGGTAACGAGTAAAAGGAGGGAATACTAATCTCTAAGCTCGCAGCTTTTGTACTTCTTTCCGGTCAATGGATGTTGGCTGAACCACTTTACTGCCGATCGCAAAATCGCGCAATTCCACTCTTGTAAACTTCACACCCCAAGGATCGGTCGCTGTATCCAATTCCTCTACTAAAGCATTATTGATTTCATGGCGAGCCGTGTAAAGTTCCTCCATAGATAATGTCGCAATGTGAGTCCGAATTGAAAGAATCAGCATATTTAACATTGCTTCCTTGAGATTCTGCACTTTGTAGGAAGCTTTTTCTAAGTCAATTATTCGCCAGTAAACAATAAACTCAACGGTGATGGCAAGGCGATCGCGCGTCATGCATGGTTGCGGTGGCAAGTTTAAAATTTGCTCGCGCAGAGTTTGTTTATAGGCGACTGTTTCGACAAAGGGAATCAGAAATGTCAAACCAGGTTCGAGTTTTTTGCGATCGTACTTTCCGAAAATTTCAACTAAAGCCTCATCTCCTTGACGGACAATTTTTACGCTGCTGGCTAAGGATACTCCGGTGATTGCAAACAACACCATCAAAAAATACTGATACATAATGAATCTCCTGGTAAATAGTTGACAATTGACAGTTGATAGTTGATAGTGATTTCTGAGTCTCTTAGAGAGGAACTTTGTTTGACAAGAAGCGATTTCAATCGCCGATTCATAAAAGAGCCAACTCAGATTTAGCCGCTGATGTGAATTAATCTGTGAGGTATAACAATCAGCGTGTTTCCTTCGCGGCGCAAAACGTAAACTTTTTGTCGGGGTGCGATCGCCCCTTGGGAATCGTCATTGCGAGCTTTCCACGAAGCCCCTTCATAAATCACCATTCCGGTTTCTCCGGGGAAAATTTCGGAGATAGTTGTCGCTTCGGTGGCTTCGGGAATCACAAACTTCTTGCGAACAATAAAAATTGGTCGAATCCAGATGCTCAGCGCCAGGGCTATCCCCATCCAGTAGAAGATTTGCCAGTCAAAATCTTCATACATTATGTTCGCCCAACTAAACTGAAATGCTACAGCTCCTCTCCACAAAATAAATGATTCAATTAAAGCCGAAGCTCCCATCATTAGCAGGTAAAATCTGTATTTTTGGGGCTGAGTTTTGATGATTAATAGCTCCATCGCACTAAGCACAACTCCGAGCAGCAGCCAGAATAGGGGCGGGGTGAAGGCGAAACCGGGTTGATTAGTGGCTGAGGCCAGCGACCAAATTAGGAGAGAATACACAATGCTTTTACCTCGTTTTGATGGGATTCAACCTTGTTATTTCTAATCTAATCAGGCGGCTATTTGAGTTGGCGACTGAGTTATTTGAAAAATCATCGACTTTTCATCGACTTTTCATCGACTTTAGGGGCGGTTGGCATTTATGATGGTTTCAGTGTCTCGATTGTGATAAGCAATGCCACGATCGCTAAGGGTGCGCGAAGAGTGCATTCGTGCAGTTAAATCCTGTCTCCTGAGAAATGGCTTTCCCAGTCAGAAAATCCTGGCTGAGGATTTAGGGATGGCGCAATCTACTGTCAGCCATTTTCTGAATGGCAAACCTGTGGATTATGCCAATTTCATCGAAATTTGTCGCGGATTGGGGCAGGAATGGCGCGACATAGCCGATTTTGAGGCTAATTCAGAGCCAGAGGAGGTAGTGCTGGTGAGGGCCAAAGTGGCGATCGTCTTCGAGGGCTTTCCTTCGGATCGCTTCGCTAACGCCAACGCCCGTTGGCGAAGCCCTCGAAGAGGATCGACCTCAAACACCACCCTTTCTCAGCAGTTACACCAAGCTTTGAGTGCGGGAGGGCACGAAGTCTTTTTTATTAACAACAGCAGCGACTCAGCCTCATATTTAAAGCGTTGCGATTATTTGGTGTTGCTGATTTCCCAAGAATCGGCCGCTAGCGAAATGATATTGGAACAAGTGCAGCTAGCCAAAGAATTGCACAATTTAACTGCTCATAAACCCGCAATTTTACCGATTTTACTTGAATTAAATACACCGCTTTCTTTTGATTTACTGAGCTATTTAGCAGGAATTCAGCCCTGGCTGTGGCGCGGTGTTGGCGACTCATTTAAGTTATTATCACAAATTTTAACCATTATCAAAGAAGGTCGCACCTCGTTAACTGCCGACCATGAATTGGCTGTAGAATGGAAAGTAATTACTAGCACCAAACAGTCAATAATTCAACCCCTGCCAGCAGCGCCGCCAGAATTGCCGGGAGGACAAGTTGAAATAGCTTCTCGTTTTTATATCGATCGCCCTCCGATCGAATCCCGCTGTTACGAGACGATCGCCCAACCGGGAGCGCTGATCCGCATCAAAGCACCCAGACAAATGGGCAAAACTTCCTTGATGGCGAGGATTTTGCATCACGCAGAACAGCAAGGTTCTCGCACGGTAGCGCTGAGTTTTCAGCTAGCCAATAGGAAAATATTCGCTAATTCAGATACATTTTTGCAGTGGTTTTGTGCTAGCATCGGTCAAGAGTTAGGAATGCTGGAGCAGTTGCCCAAGTGTTGGGAATTGGCCGATTTGATTGGCAGCAATCAGTGCTGCAAGGCTTATTTTGAACAGTATTTGCTTTCAGAATCCTCAAAACCCCTGACGTTAGGCTTGGATGAGAGCGATCGCCTGTTTGAATCGCCGGAAATTGCCGACGACTTTTTTGGGTTATTGCGAGCTTTACACGAAGAAGCAAAACGGCGAGATATTTGGAAAAAATTGCGTTTGATTGTGGTGCATTCGACCGAAGTTTACATCCCGCTGGATGTGAATAAATCGCCGTTTAATGTGGGGTTGCCCATTGATTTGCCTGAGTTTAATTCGCAGCAAGTGCAAGACTTAGCAGCGCGACACGGAATCAATTGGAGTGCTACAGAAGTGGCAGAAATGATGGCGCTAGTGGGAGGACATCCCTATTTAGTGCGGCTGGCTATGTATCGCATTGCCTGTCAAGATGTGACTTTAAATCAATTGCTGAAATCGGCGGCAACCGAGGCAGGAATTTACAGCGACCATTTGCGCCGACATTTGTGGAATTTAGAAAAATATCCAGAATTAATCGAGGCGATGAGAGAGGTTTCGAGTGTGTCAAAGCCAGTCCGATTAAGGCTAGAAGTAGCGTTTAAATTAAACAGTATGGGGTTGGTGAAACAGGAGGGCAATTATTGCAGTGCGAGATGCAATTTGTATGAGGAATATTTTCGCGATCGGCTAAATGGCAAATAATATCGAATTATTGAACCGCGAAGATGCTAAGGACACGAAGGAAGAACCCCCCCACCCCCCAGGGCAGTTTCATTATCAGAAAAACCAGGATTTTGTAGGGGTAGTGCCCCCGTGCCTACCCCTCCCCAGCGACGCGATTCATGGGCATTGCAGCCATAGGGCACGGACACGGAGGCACCGCCCCTACGAAAAATGAAACCGCCCTGCCCCCTTGGAGGGAATGGGGGAGAGAAGAAGTAGATCGTGTTCTGGGGGGAAGGGAGTAATGAAAAGTTGATGAGAAGTCGATGAGAACTCACTCAAGTTCTCAAATAGCCACGTGATTTAATAAAAATAGAGTAGAAGCAAGGCGCAGTAGGCGAGGTTTGCAAACCCCACCGCACTCAATGGACTGGGTGAAAACGACGCTAACAATAACTTGCTTGTTTTTCTTAACCTCGACTGTTAGATTAGGCGATGTTAGACAAACTACGCGTAGACTCGCTGTTTGACTCTAGAATCCCCATGTGTTTACGCCGGGGAGTATGTCAATCACTTGAAAACTACTCTGCTAACACATTTGGACAACTACCATGCAGCTTAAAAAAAATCCTCAACTCGATGCACTCAACAAACAAGCAGTATCGAGAACAACCAAGCAGCTTAAGACAAACCTTCAACTCGATGCACTTAACAAACAAGCGCCATCTTCAGCAAAAAACATTCCCCCTAACAAAAAAAGTAAATCTTGTGTAGGAACTTTACTGAGGATCACTTTTATTTATGTTCCTGTGGTCCTGATATTTGCTGCGAACACCCTCCTTCTTTCTAGCGGTTGTGGTGGCAAGACGAAGCGATCAGAAGCTAAGCAATATGTGAACGCAATGAACAGAGCTCAACAAGCAATATACGCCGAGGATGGTACATTTTCTAAGTCCATGGATAGCCTGGGTCTCGGCATTAAAACTCAGACAACAAACTATAAATATTCAATCATCGCTACAAAAAATGCTGCGTTTAGTTATGGAGTATCCATCAGGGAAACTAAGGATATTACTAGCTATGTCGGGGCTGTATTTTTAGTACCTGTTTCCAAAGCAGCTAACAAAGAGAAGACTACTGTATCCATTCTGTGTGAAGCAAATTCTCCTGGAAATACCCAACCGTCTGCTCCTATCCTTAAGAATGGTAATCCTGTCTGCGGTGCTGGTAGTAGGGACGTGCTTAAGTAAATATCGACATTAATCCGAATCTCATGTTACCTGAAATTGTCAAAGGCTTCATCGTCTTAGCGGGCATCTTCATTCCCCTCGAAAGAATCTTATCCTTGCACAAGCAAAAGATATTCCGTCTCGGATGGGCAACCGATGCCACTTATTTTTTTACAGGTCACTTTATTGGCAGATCAGGCGCTATTGTTGTGACTGTAATTTTGTCGCTGATAACTAATTTAGTCAACCCGGAATTGCAAAGCAAAGTAGCCTCTCAACCTGTCTGGTTGCAGTTGGCAGAAGCAGTTATCGTTTCCGATATGGCATATTATTTCGCTCACCGGCTGCTGCATGAAGTACCCTGGCTTTGGCAATTTCATGCAGTCCATCACAGCATTGAACACATGGATTGGTTAGCAGCAGTGCGGGTGCATCCCTGCGAGCAACTCTTTACTCAGATTTGCAAAATTATGCCTCTTTACTGGTTGGGATTTACCAAGGAGAGTTTGGTAGTTTATGCTCTTTATTCGGCGGCGATCGCTTTCTTAATTCATTCTAATATTAAATTAAAATTTGGCATCCTAAAATGGTTTGTAGCAACCCCACAATTTCATCACTGGCATCACAGTAAAATTCCCGCAATCAACACCAAAAACTTTGCTGTTCAGTTGCCACTGTTAGATTGGCTATTTGGCACTATGTATATGCCAGCGAAAAAAATGCCTCATAAATATGGAATCTCTGATTCTATACCTGCTGGATATGTCGGACAAATATTCTTTCCATTTTTAAGGATGATGAAAAATGCTAGATGAAAATGCAAAACCAGGTATTAATCGCTATTCTCGCCTTTTGCAAGTAATTATGGGTTTCGGCTTGATGAGTGTTGCTTCTGTGGGTGCAGTTGCCCTATTTCATCACATGGATATCCTAACTTTTATCGCCAGTTTAAATACGAAACAAGTAACTGTTGAGCAATTGCAGCAGGGTGAGTTGAAACCAGTGATTTTGATTGATGTGCGATCGCCCGAAGAATACGCGGAAGATCGCATCGGTGAAAGTCCCCTGGTTCCCATAATTGATATTGAGATGGGGTTCGGTGTCAAGCAGATTCAATCCATTGTAAAAGCTAGGGTCAAATCCGAGCGAACTCAGCCAGTAATTGTACTTTATTGTGCCAGAGGAGGGCGATCGGTTAAAGCATACAAACAGTTGGAAAAAATCGCTCGGTATTCCCCAGAATCTGGAGGAAATGAGACTAATAAGATTAAGGATATTAGCCTGAATGTTGTTGTCCTTTCAGGCGGTATCAAAGCGTGGCGGCAAGCAGTGCCGGCTGCAAAAGATGCCCAGATATTAGCCCCAATTACTTTGCACACCTTCATAAAGTCTCCCTCAGTCACCCTGCTTTCGGAATGAATCGGGGCAGTTGTGACCAAATTGATTTCTGTCAAATCTCTATCAATAGAAAGGTGTATCGTGCTGACAGATTAGCTATCTTCAAGAAAAGTAGCCATTATCCTCAGCAATCTGCAACGGTTGGCTGTTTGGGCAGGCAGCACAATAATTAGAGTTAGCATAACTTTATTCCATGCAAAACACCCTAGAGATACTTCCTTCTTCCGACTCGCCGAGTCTTCCCAAAAAGCAACCCCCACCCCCAAATTACGAAGCAGCCGATCGGCAATTTGTCAATTTGCTAGAAGTCGAGGATTTAGACAAGACGGTGGCGGCAAAACCGTTACTTGTCAGCGATTTTGAAAGCGCGATTGCCTATGCAATTCAAGCAGCTTACCAACAGGAACCGGGCGATGAGGCCGCTCACCGCTTCTTGCAGCGCGTACTTTACCGCATCAACCGCCTCAACTTGTTTTGGTACGACGATTTGCGCCGCTACAATAACGAGCGATCGCACTATTTGCGTTCTGTGCGCGATCGCATTGAGGAACCTTGGCAGCAGTGGGAACTGGCGCAAATCGACGTTGCAGCGCTGCAAAAATTGCCGGATGTCAAGCAAGCCCTGCGCGATCGCGCGGCCGCCGATGTCGATCCTCCGCTAACTGAGCTCGATCGCTACCAGCGGGAACAGATGACTGAAGAGGGATACAAACACCTGCTGGCGATCGCCTCTTTCGACGGTTTAGTGGAAGCCAGCCGCCTTTCTCGCATCCTCGGCGGTGCCGGCAACGAAATTCAGTGCACCCTTACCCGAGTGCTGATGGAAGAATACGGCGGCGGTCGCCTCCCCCGCAAGCACTCGACCTTTTTTGCTCAAATGCTGGCTGAATTCGATATGAGTACAGAACCAGAAGCGTACTTCGATTTAGTGCCTTGGGAAGTGCTCGCAAGCATTAATCACAACTTTCTGCTGACGGAACGCAAGCGCCATTTTCTGCGCTACAACGGCGGACTCACTTATTTTGAGGTGGCGGGACCCGTCGCTTACCGCAATTATCTAGCCGCCGCCCAGCGTCTGGGCCTCTCGCAGGCTGCTATGGGTTATTGGGAACTCCACATCAAAGAAGACGAGCGTCACGGTCGCTGGATGTTGGATGAAGTGGCGACTCCGCTGGTTGATAGATATCCCCAGGAGGCTTGGGAGCTGGTGTTGGGCTACGATCAGGAGAAGTCGATCGGCGATCGGGCTGCGGCTGCTGTAGTGCGATCGATCCAAGCCACAGAGCACAATTAACAGCTATATCGTAGGGTGGGTCAGAGACGGATGCACCCTACGATATAGCACCGTTCTCAATAAGCCTTTGAGAAACAGGCAAGATGCCTGTTCCACAAAGAGTGTATTTCTTGTGGAACAGGCATCTTGCCTGTTGCTGAGAACGGTGCAACATCTCAGATGCACCCTACCAGGCCTGTATTTTAAAATGCTGTCATTAACTGAATTAGCTCGATCGACAAATCTCTTTGCGACTTTTCTTGCTTCTTAAACAAAACTCCCGCCAGCAGATAGATATTTTCCGAATAAAAAGCCATTCCCTGTTCTCTGAGAGTGGCGATCGCGCTTTTCACCTTTGGTTCCGAGCTATAATAGCCAAAATTTAAAGGTGCAATCTCAAAATTCGCAACCGAGTAGCCTCGATCCAAGGCATAATCGATCAAACCCACAGGATTAGAATAGCTAGAAACCATCAGCAAAACTTCATCACTGCCCAGAGATAAAAGTTTTTTAGCAATTGTACAACCATCACTCCCGCCGTGCAACAGCGGCTGGTAAATCTGAGCATCCACCGCCGGCAAGTAAGGCGGATTTGAGATGACACAATCCGCCGACTCGTATAAAGGCGAATCAAAAAAAGAGCAATTGTTGACGGTGTATTTTTCGCTCAGTTGATATTCCTTAATTTGAGACTGAGCAATTTTCCAAGCTACATTATTTAGCTCAAATCCCTGTATTGTCCCATCAAAATCACTTCTCAGCAAAGACTTAATAACTGGACTTCCCTCTCCTGAACCAAACTCTACGATAAGTCGAGAATTGTCACTAGCATTTAACACTAAACTTTCCAAGCAGTGCGCGTAAAAATCAGATTCTTCCGGGCAGTGGAATACCTGTTTCAGAGGATGGGATGAAGTGAGCATAAATTCTGTAACAAAGTTGACTATTTTAAAAGTATCGAATAACTAATATCCCAGCCATCTGTCGCAAGAGCTATTTTATCAAATTCTGCAATCTCTGTCTTCCTGTTTTCTCGGGTGCGACCGAATAACTATTACTGCCGACAGATTATCAAATTAACTAGATTAATCCGATTGACAGATTGCCATTATATAGCGATTGCTGGTGAGATAGTACCTAAGCAAATAATTGTAAATTTTAATAGTGTCAGATATGACCTTTTTTAATTATTCAGTTCCGCCTCTGCGCCGGAAACAGCTTAACATCGAGGTTCAAGATTTAGAAGGGCTTTGGCAGGTTCAGTTTCCCCTTGGCAAAGATCGATTTTATTCACAATTTTATACTTGTCTCGATCGAACTTGCTTGCTGTGGAGTTTGCTGTTAATACCCATCTTCGGCACACCACAATTTTTTTCTGTGAGTTGGATGCTGCAAGCAGGTTTGTGGTCAGCGCTCAGCCTCGTAGGTACAGCAGCCATGGTAAGCATGA
Source organism: Microcoleus sp. MON1_C1 (assembly GCF_036701945.1). Classification (NCBI taxonomy): domain Bacteria; kingdom Bacillati; phylum Cyanobacteriota; class Cyanophyceae; order Oscillatoriales; family Microcoleaceae; genus Microcoleus; species Microcoleus sp. MON1_C1. The sequence continues at coordinate 143,816 of NZ_JAUBRO010000002.1, forward strand.
CATACTCTTGGGTCAAAATAGAACGCCTGGCTTGGGTGCTTTACGGTTGGGTAATACTAATGTTATTAGGATTGCTGCTGACCGATTTAGCAATTTTTCTGCGTTGGGGAAAAGTGTTGGCGAATCTCTGTCCCCTGTGGTTGGGAATGAGCGGAATAGGGTATTTGGGGACTGGATTTGCAGTGCGATCGCGCGCGCTTTTAGCAGCAAGTTTATTTCACCTGTTGGGGATTTTGATTTTGCCTTACACGGGCGGTTGGTCTTTCCTCTTTACGGGAACCGTAATGGTATTTAGCTTGCTCGTTTTAGCCGAATTGCAATGGGATATGGGCCAACCGATTAACAGGCTGCATTAACTTCTGTACCACCGCGATTCCAAGAGGTATCAACGTAAAGCATTAACCACAAGTGAGGAGTACATTGCTAATGACTGACGCTCTCATGCCCGCTAGAATAACGTCACTGCAATGGGTTGGTAGTGAGGAGTCTTCGTTCTCATCAAAATTTGAGGAATGAAGCCCTCACTAAACAACGGATAGGGGTTATGTTAGCGGACACGATATTACTGATGGCTGATAACTAATTGCCACCAGACTGTACAGATTTGCGGGTTTGGTTAGTATCGTCGCCCTTGTGATGCCACGTGCCACCTTCGCCTTGAACGTATTCAGATTTTACGCTGTTCCAAGCAACGCTAGTAGCACCATCGGCGCTCATTCCATCTTCACTAGCGCTCTTAAAAGCCGCCTGAAAAATTTGTTTCGCCCCTTGGGGGAGTTCTTGTGCTTCCGAAGGTAAGGTGTCAAATTGTTGTTCTGGCATAATGACCTCTAATTTTTAAACATAATTTTAATCTTATATACAAGAAGCAACTACTTTCCTCTCTCTAAAAGCAAGTTTTAAACCGCATTTTTCTCATTCCCAAGACAGATGTAATATTAGATTTCTTCTGAATGGCGAAGGGAATTGACTTGCCGTTGCTGGTTTGCCCGGATTTTGGTAATTTCTTTTCTGAAACAGTCATTAATCTGATTTCGGCTTTTTCACTTGCGAATTTAGAAAAAGCGATGAACATTACATAGCCCATTCTGGCAATAATTCGATACAGCATACTTGATGTCTGCTTGTGAAATGTGTTAGAGAATAAGCGCTATCTGGCATAGTTTTGGCTTTACTATATCAGAGTTTAGCCGATCGCACTCACAAGCAATTCTGACGACTGCGCCACCGTTGGTTAATTTCATGTCGCGCGGGCACGACTCGGATAGCCCTCAGTTCGCCTTCGTGTTTGAGGCAACTCAAATCCCAGTCAAAAGCCTTGCTGTTGGGGGGGTGCAGGTGTTCTGGCGACTCAGAGCGAGCCATCGGGCGTTTTGAGATAATTTAGTTTCCTGAGAAAGTTTGATCGGTATGCTGCGAGGGGCAAAATTGCCAGCAGCAAGTTAAGGAAAAATAGCGCTCAATAAAATTTAAAACTAACTCCTCTGGCATAGGACTAACCCAAAATTGACGGTGATAAAATCAAGAATTTCTTGCTCAAAGCACCTGCTGCCGGGGAAAATTTATAGGAAGAGCCACGCGCTTGTCTCAGAAACCCGGTTGATTCGTATATGTCTCGTTACTCAACCAAAATTTTTCATATCAGCCCGGTTTCTATCCCCCGTACACAAATTTTGATTGAGCTAGTCGGCCGCTCAATCAAATTTCATCCACCACCTGAAATAAAAAGCCATTTTGTCAAATATTCCTAAAGATGAATGGCGAACTAGAAGCATACGTAATAGCTTATAAACTGTTAACGCGACGGTGTAATTAATCAGGGAAAAATTATAGAGGGAACGGGACTAAATTTGCTCCCTTACCTTCATTATTCCGCAGCGAAGGTTAGAAAATTTACACGTTACGCTGTCAATTTGACCCTGCGGTTTTGGCATCACAAGCGATCGCAAGACTCTACGTAAAAGCAAGCATTACCATGAAATCTTCTAAATTGTTGAAAGCTGTTTTAGCAAGCGCTTGTACTTTAGGTTTAGCAACGGTTTCCTTCGCAGTGCCTGCTTCTGCCCAGTCGGGCGGTGCAGGTGGCGGTGCAGGCGGCGGTGCAGGCGGTAGCGTCGGCAGTGGCACAAGCGGTACGACTGGCACAAGCGGTACGACTGGCACGGGCGGTACGACTGGCACAAGCGGTACGACTGATACCACAGGCACCGGTACAAGCGGTACGACTGGTACCGGCACAAGCGGTACAAGCGGTACAAGCGGTACGACTGGCACTGGTACAAGCGGTACAAGCGGTACGACTGGCACTGGCACAAGCGGTACAAGCGGTACGAGTGACACTGGTACAAGCGGTACAAGCGGTACGAGTGACACTGGTACAAGCGGTACGAGTGACACTGGTACAAGCGGTACGACTGGCACTGGCACAAGCGGTACAAGCGGTACGAGTGACACTGGTACAAGCGGTACAAGCGGTACGACTGGCACTGGCACAAGCGGTACAAGCGGTACGACTGGCACTGGCACAAGCGGTACAAGCGGTACGACTGGCACTGGTACAAGCGGTATCACTGGCACGGGTACAACGGGTACAACCGATACGACAGGCACGGGTACAACGGGTACAACCGGCACAACGGGTACAACCGGCAGCGGCACAACGGGTACAACCGATACAACCGGCACCGGCACAACGGGTACAACGGGTACAACCGGTACCACATCGACGCCGGCTGATACTAATTCTGGAGTTTTGAGTGCTCGGCGCGATAGCCCCAACAATTTGGGGTGGCTGGGTGCCTTGGGCGCGTTTGGTTTGATCAACTTGTTTCGGAAAAACAGTACACCCTCCCATCGGTAGTTTCGGGCGATTCCCTACGGGATAGCTTCGCTTGACGTACTTTTGAAAACAACTTAGAGGCTTAGAAATTCATGACTTCACTCAATCGCAAAAGTTTGTTCAAAAAATTGGTAACAGTTGCCGGAATTGCCGGCGTTAGTTCCTTGGTAGCTGTGCCGGGATTCGCAGAATTAAACCGCCACACTAACGGCTTCAACCAGTCGGGCGATCGGGTTCTCGAGCTTGCTGATAACCAAGCCGACGATGCTACTCTTCCTAAATCTCCAAATAGCCCCGCCAACAACACTCCCGGCCGTTCTCCCGACAGTCCAAATACCCCCACCAACAACACTCCCGGCCGTTCTCCCAACAGTCCAAATACCCCCACCAACAACACTCCCGGCCGTTCTCCAAATAGCCCCATCAACAACACTCCCAGCCGTTCTCCCAACACTCCAACAGGTGGCGAAACTTCGCCTAATTCTCTCAGCAGCCAAGACAGAAACTTTGTCATGCAAGCAGGTCAACTTGGTATGCTGGAAGTGGAACTCGGCAGATTGGCAGTGCAGCGCGGTGCTAGTGCTGGTGTGAAACAATACGGGCAAGAAATGGTTGAGGAACACACCCAGGCTAATCAAGAACTGATGCAGGTAGCAATGCAAAAAGGCGTAAAACTGCCAACCGAAATGAGCAGCCAGAACACAGCTTTGATGGAGCGACTTTCGGGACTCTCTGGTACAAGTTTTGATGCTGCTTACAAGCAGGCTATGATCGAGAGCCACAATCAAGCTATTGCTCTGTTTCAGGCTCAATCTCAACAGGGACAAGATCCCGACTTGAAGGCTTGGGCCACCCAGAAGTTGCCGAACCTTCAGGCGCACTTGCAAATGGTTAACCAAATGTTGGCAGATACCAGCCAGCCCAAATAGGAGGTAGAGGAAGTAGAGTACGATTGCCTAAAAGCCAATCGCACTCTACCTTTGCCGATCCGAGAGGGAACAGCAATAGATTCTTTTAAACCCTATAATTTTTGAGAACAATGGAATATTTTCTCCGCAGCTTGTTGGGCAGCAATATTACAGCGACGTGGCTGTTATTAATCGTAGGGTTTTGCTGGATTGCTTACATACCCGGTCGCCTGAGAAATTAAAAATTATCCATTAAAACTTCAAAATTAACTAGGTAGGCGCAAATAAACCTTACCGTTGAACAGATGCAGTTATAGCGTGCCTCAGAGGCTCAGATTTTCAACGATATTTCATGCCCTATCTCCGGGGCACCCTACAACTTACCCTAAATTAATCATTTTTTAACAGACAGGCGTACGATCGCCCGATCGCCCAAACAAGCAAATGCGATCGGGCGATCGTATTTCACCGCAGATTTATTCAAACAACACAAAATTAATTAGTCCTCAGTTTCCACAAAAACACTCACAGCCGCCACAGCGATTAGCATTTCATCATTTTTATCATTCAGAGAGGCGATCGCCCTTCCTGCCACAATCATGCCTCCTTGCTCCACAATCAGAGTTTTGCTGCCAAAAGGCAGCACCGCCAACACCTCCTGTTCCCGCACTTGTTCCGGGTAAGGAACAGCCACCTTCACCTCAACAACCATCTGATTGGGGTCAGTCAAACCCGCCACTTCCCAGACCCCCAGCAAAGCATTGTGGGCGATCGCATTCCGTACAGCCCTTGCACAGGCTACAGTCGGTTCCTGCCCGTGCTGGTCTACCCCCATCCCCATTTCGATGATGAAACATTTACGTGCCATAGTTGCCCCTTGGTTGATTTTTGTTTGTAGTCGATCGCACTCTTTCCCCAAACAATTATCAACCTAATAGACGGCTTTTGATATTATTTTATCAATCGCTCTAACAACAAAAGAATAATACCAGTCTCAAAAAAATCCAACTGTAAGCAAGCTTCAAACCCTTATCAAATCAGCCATTCTCAATCTCAAATCTCAAATGGTATAACTTATGGTAATATAACCAAATTCAGCTTTCCTAGCGGACTGCCCAACTCATCGCCAGCTTGAATCATGGATAGTTTTCTACCAATTGCCTACTTTCAAAACCAATTTCTCCCCTTTACCGACGCCAAAATTTCCATAGCCACCCACGCACTGCACTACGGAACCGGAGTCTTAGGCGGGTTGCGGGGAATTCCCGACCCCCAAAATGCCGATCGAATATTGCTATTTAGATTAGACCGCCACTGTCAAAGATTAAGTCAAAGTGCCAGCTTCCTTCACTGCGATTTACCCGCCAGCAAAATCCAACAAATAATCATTGATTTTGTCCAGAAAAACCAACCAACAAAATCATTTTATATTCGCCCTTTTATCTACACATCAAGTTTAGGAATTGCCCCGCGACTGCACAACGTAGAAACAGACTTTTTTGTCTACGGATTAGAACTTTCAGACTATTTGCCCAAAGAAGGAGTCAACTGTAGAATTAGCTCTTGGTACCGCCAAGAAGACCGCAGTTTGCCCTTAAGAGGTAAAATTAGCGGCGCTTACATCACCTCAGCTTTAGCTAAAACAGAAGCAGTACAATCCGGCTTCGACGAAGCTATTATGATGAATTCTCAGGGAAAAGTCAGCGAAGCTTCAGGGATGAACATATTTGTCGCCAGAAACGGTAAATTAGTTACTCCAGGTTTCGAGCAAGATATTCTCGAAGGAATTACCAGAGACAGCGTTATAACTATCGCTAGAGACTTAGGAATTGAAATCACAGAAAGACCAGTTGATAAATCAGAATTGTTGATTGCAGACGAGATTTTCCTGTGCGGAACCGCAGCCAAAATTACGCCAATTAACCGAGTAGAAAACTATCAATTGCCCCAACATAGACCCATCACCGAAAAGATTTTGGACAAACTAACCGGGATTATCGAAAATCGCGACAGCAAGTACAAAGACTGGGTATTTCCGATTAATCTTAATTAACCGAAAATACCTGTGCTACTAGAAGCAAGTTCACTCGTTACCAGGCTCTACCTGGTAACGCAAATCGGGAGGCTCTGCCTCGACATTTGATGGCAACCATGCGAGGCAGAGCCTCTGGATATCGGTTCCCAGGCAGAGCCTAAGAACCAGTTGTTGTGGAGCAGGCATCGTGCCTGCTTCCTGCTAGGAACTACCCGCACAAAACAGCCGCGTGATGGCGAATGTGCTCCTCCATAAAAGTAGCTATAAAATAATAGCTATGATCGTAACCTTCCTGCATCCTTAAACTTAGTGGCTGTCCCGCTGTTGCACAAGCCTCGGCGAACACTTCCGGCAACAACTGCCCGTCAGCCAGATACGAATCAGCAGTGCCGCAGTCAATCAGAATCGGGCGGTTGTATTGCGCCTCAAGTACCAATTCGCTAGCATCCCAAGCCCTCCAAAGCTGTTGGTCGCTGCCGAGGTAGTTTGCAAAAGCTTTTTGTCCCCAATGGCAGCGCATTGGGGCGGAAATAGGCGCAAAAGCGGAAACTGAAAGATAGCGAGATCCATTTTTCAAAGCGCAAATTAAAGCCCCGTGTCCGCCCATCGAATGACCGAAAATTCCCTGTTTTTCCGGTATTGCTGGAAAATTTTCGGCGATTAAATTGGGCAATTCATCAACCACATAACTGTACATCCGATAGTGAGAATTCCAAGGTGCGGCTGTCGCATCAACATAAAAACCCGCACCACTTCCTAAATCCCAATCTTCATCTTCGCCAGGAATGCCAGTATTGCGCGGGCTAGTGTCGGGCGCAACCAGCATTAACCCGTATTTTGCCGCAAATTGTTGCGCCCCCGCTTTTGCCATAAAGTTTTCTTCCGTGGAGGTTAAACCTGATAGAAAATACAAAACTGGTACGGGTTGAGATAAAGCTTGCGGGGGCTGGTAAACAGCGAATTTCATCTCGCTGTTGCAAGCAGAGGATTGATGGCTATAAAAGCCGAGTTTGCCACCGAAACTTTTCTGTTCTTTGTGCAGTTTTAGGGATTCTGATATCATATTAATTCTATTTCTTTTGTGAATTAGATTTTTTTATTAACCGCAGAGGGCGCAGAGGACGCAGAGGCAGAGAGAAAAGAGAAGTTATGTAGGGTGCAGCCGTGTACCTTATGGCTATAGATAGCGCGTAAAACCACTTTTTCCGTAAGTCCTGTCTTCCTTCTTCCGTCTTCTCTCTTCCTTCTTCGTTCAAAAACTCAAAATGTCAACACTGTGCGAATTACTTCGCCTTTGTGCATTAAATCAAAAGCTTCGTTAATTTGGTCGATCGGCATTACCCGAGATACCAAACTATCAATATCAATTTTACCGTCCATGTACCAATCAACAATCTTAGGAACATCAGTTCTGCCTTTTGCCCCGCCAAAAGCCGTGCCTTTCCAAACGCGGCCAGTTACTAGCTGAAACGGGCGGGTACTAATTTCTTGACCGGCTCCCGCTACCCCAACAATTACGCTCACGCCCCAACCTTTGTGGCAGCATTCTAAAGCTTGGCGCATCACATTAATGTTGCCGATACATTCAAAACTGTAATCAGCTCCACCTTTGGTTAAATCTACCAAATAAGGGACTAAATCTCCTTCAACTTCGCGGGGATTGACAAAGTGAGTCATGCCGAATTTTTCCGCCATCTCTCGCTTGTCGGGATTCAAGTCTACGCCGACAATCATATTAGCTCCCACCAGGCGAGCCGCTTGAATTACATTCAAACCCACGCCGCCCAAACCGAAAACTACCACATTAGAACCAGGCTCTACTTTCGCAGTATTTATGACAGCGCCGATGCCAGTTGTTACGCCGCAGCCGATCAAACAAACTTTATCAAAAGGAGCATCTTCGCGAATTTTTGCTACTGCAATTTCCGGCAATACTGTATAATTAGCAAAGGTAGAAGTTCCCATGTAATGGTAAAGTTTCTGCCCATCTATAGAAAACCTACTCGTGCCGTCGGGCATCACTCCCTGGCCTTGAGTCACGCGAATTGCTTGACAGAGATTAGTTTTGCGGCTCAAACAATATTCGCAGTTGCGGCATTCGGGAATGTAGAGAGGAATTACCCGATCGCCCACTTTGACACTCGTGACTCCCGCCCCAACTTCTGCGACAATCCCGGCTCCCTCGTGGCCTAAGATAGCAGGAAACAAGCCTTCAGGATCGGCACCGGAAAGAGTGTAAGCGTCAGTGTGACAAACACCCGTGGCTTTAATTTCCACCAGCACCTCTCCAGCCCGCGGCCCATCCAGATCCACCGTTTCAATGCTCAAAGGTTTGCCGGCACTGCGAGCAACGGCTGCTTTAACTTTCATGCTTTTCCCCTGCGATCGATTTGTCAATTCACCAGTCAATATGTATTCTATTACTTAATGTCAAACTTGGAGCAACTCTATGACAAAATTAATTGTAATTACCGGAGCTAGTCGCGGTCTCGGTCTTGCCATGACCGAAAAGTTTATTGAATTGGGACATACAGTTGTGGGATGCGCCCGTTCTTCAGAAGCGGTGGAAAAACTCAACAAAAAATATAGTGCGCCCCATCATTTTACTTGTTTGGATGTCACGAACGACGAGCAAATAAAAGCTTGGGCAACAGAAAGTTTGGCAAAAAATGAGCCACCAGATTTGCTAATTAATAATGCAGGTGTAGCTAATCATCTCGCGCCTCTTTGGAATGTCAGCACTGAAGAATTTTCCCAGGTAATTGATGTTAATATTAAAGGTACGGCTAATGTAATTCGTCACTTTGTCCCGGCAATGATTGCTCGGAAAAGCGGGATAATTGTCAACTTTAGTTCGGGTTGGGGAAGGTCAACTTCGCCGGAAGTCGCGCCCTATTGCGCTTCCAAGTGGGCAATAGAAGGACTTACGCGATCGCTCGCTCAAGAATTGCCTGCCGGTATGGCAGCAGTTCCTTTGAATCCGGGGATAATTCACACAGATATGCTCAAAATTTGTTTCGGAGAAGATGCGGCAAGTTACACATCAGTCAAAGCATGGGTGCAAAAAGCAGTTCCTTTTTTACTCAAGTTAAAACCTTCCGATAACGGAATGCCGCTGACTGTTCCTGGATAATACAGCAACCCTGGCAGGATTTACGCACCTCTCTATTTTCTTCTCCTCTGCGCCCTCTGCGCTCTCTGCGGTTCATTAAAAAATTCAAAAATGAAATAAAATTGCTATATTCCCAAATCACAACTCTTTCGCCAAATAGCCATTGTGAACTTGCCGCTAACCTCCCCCTCGCAAACCGAAACCCGCAAAGCAGACCACCTGCGGATTTGCCTCGAAGAAGACGTACAATTTCGCGAAACTACCAGCGGCCTCGAACGCTACCGTTTTGAGCACTGCTGTTTGCCAGAACTCGATCGCACTGAAATTGATTTAACCTCCACATTTCTAGGCAAAAAACTAGCCGTTCCCCTGCTAATTTCCTCGATGACCGGCGGCACACAATTAGCCCAAACAATCAATTATCGCCTCGCCGATGTCGCTCAAGAATACAAACTAGCAATGGGAGTCGGTTCCCAGCGAATCGTCGTAGAAAATCCTCAACTAGCTCCTACATTTGCCGTCCGTCGCCGCGCTCCAGATATTCTGCTATTTGCCAATATCGGAGCAGTTCAATTAAACTACAATTACGGTTTGGAAGAGTGCCAAAAAATTGTTGATATTTTAGAAGCAGACGCACTAATTTTGCACCTCAATCCGCTGCAAGAGTGCGTTCAAACCGAAGGTGATACTAACTTTAAAGGACTGCTAGATAAAATTGCCAAATTGTGCGCTAAATTACCCGTACCAGTTATTGCTAAAGAAGTCGGTAACGGTATTTCAGGAAAGATGGCAAAGAAATTGCTCGCCGCTGGGGTAGGTGCGATCGACATTGCCGGGGCCGGAGGCACTTCTTGGGCGAAAATAGAAGGAGAGCGAGCTAAAGATGGCAAGCAGCGCAGGTTGGGCGCAACCTTTGCCGACTGGGGAATACCGACAGCCGAGTGCATTGTCAGCACCCGCGCCGTAGCGCCGGATGTTCCTCTGATTGCCTCTGGAGGCTTGCAGAATGGATTGGATGCAGCGAAGGCTCTCGCTCTTGGCGCGGATATTGCGGGACTGGCGCGGCCGTTTCTGCAAGCGGCAGCGGAATCGGAATCAGCCGCAGCCCTCCTAGCTGAGGTTTTAATTGCAGAAATCGCTACCGTGATGTTCTGTACGGGCTGCGCTAATTTGGATGAGCTAAAACATTCTGGGGTTTTGGAAAGGTTAAGATAAAAGTGAGTCAGCAGTCAAAAGTCATTAGTCAGCAGTCAAAAGTCATTAGCTAATAACTAACGACAGCCGATAATTGCTAAATCCTAGTTGCAGGAATTACCAATAAAATCGTTTTCGCGCTTCATCGGAATAATATTTTTCCGAGTGCAGTGCGAGCCTCCCGCTCACACGCTCGGTATCATTCCGCTTTCACCCGATTTGCTCTCACTAATAACTAATGACTAATGACTAATAACTAATCACTAATTACCAATTATCTAATGAAAGATTTCCTAAAATATACCTGTGCAAGTTTACTGGGAACCTTCCTAGGACTGCTGCTGCTGGGCAGCATCGGATTGGGAGGACTGGTAGTGCTAATTGCTATGGCGGCATCGTCGTCCAAAGATTCGGGCCCGCAAGTTAAAGATAAGTCGGTATTGGTATTAGACCTTTCTTTAAATATCACCGACAGCAAACCGAGCCGTAGCACTGGCGCGGCGATTGAAGAAGTGCTTTCGGACGATTCCGGCGATACAGTGACGCTGCGGACTGTTTTAGACACCATCGAATCGGCTAAAAAAGACCCGAAAATAGTTGGCCTTTATCTCCAAGGTAGCTCAAATTCGAGCAGCAGCGGGTTTGCCAATCTCAAAGAAGTTCGATCGGCCTTGCAGCGTTTTCGAGATGCCAAAAAACCCATTTTTGCTTACCAGATGGACTGGAATGAGCGAGATTATTACCTCGGTTCCGTTGCTAATACAATAGCAGTCAATCCTTACGGCGCTTTGGAAATCAACGGTTTTAGCAGTCAGGCAATGTTTTTCACCGGTGCTTTGGAGAAATACGGCGTGGGAGTGCAAGTGACTCGGGTCGGGAAATACAAGTCAGCCGTTGAGCCGTTTTTGCTCACAAAAATGAGTCCCGAAAATCGCCAGCAAACTCAAAAGTTGCTCGGAGATATGTGGGGAGAATACCTGCAAACTGTCGCCCCGAGTCGCAAAGTGACTGTTCCGCAACTGCAAGCGCTTGCAGATAATGGCGGAACTTTGATGGCTGACGAAGCTCTAAAAAGCAAGTTAGTTGATAAAGTTGTATACTTTGACGAAATATCGACTGAACTTAAAAAACTCACAGGAATCGATGGCGAAAACAAATCTTTCAAACAAATTAGTTTGAAAAATTACGCCAGAGTTGCTGAGAATAAAAACTCAACTCGCGCTAACAATAAAAACCAAATTGCTATACTTTACGCGGAGGGAGAGATTGTAGACGGCGAAGGGGGCCCGACTCAAGTAGGAGGCGATCGCATCGCTCAAGAAATGCGGAAAATTAGAGAAGATAACGACGTAAAAGCAGTGGTTTTGCGCGTCAACAGTCCCGGAGGCAGCGCGACGGCGGCCGAAGTCATTGGGCGCGAAGTTATGCTGACGGGCAAAAAGAAACCCGTTATCGTTTCGATGGGCAATTTAGCAGCTTCCGGCGGCTATTGGATTTCGATGGGTTCCAGCCGCATTTTTGCCGAACCCAATACGATTACCGGTTCGATCGGCGTTTTTGGAATGCTGTTTAACGCGGAAAAGTTGGCTGCTAACAACGGTCTGACTTGGGACGTTGTGAAAACCGCCCGCTTTGCGGATACTAACACGGTTTCCCGTCCCAAAAATCCTCAAGAATTGGCGAATATTCAGAGGATAGTCGATCGCATTTACGATCGGTTTATTACTAAAGTCGCCACCTCCCGCAAACTGCCGAAAAACAAGGTACAAGAAATTGCTCAAGGCAGGGTGTGGTCTGGTACGGCCGCGAAACAGTTGGGTTTAGTCGATGAAATTGGCGGTCTTGAAGATGCTGTCAGAGAGGCGGCGAACCAAGCTAAACTCGGCGACGATTGGAAGTTGGAAGAATATCCAAAACGCCGCACTTTGGAGGAGCGAATTTTGGAAAGAATTTCAGGCGTTCACGTTTTGAGACCAGCCGCCAAACTCGACCCGCTAACGGCCGAATTTAAGAAAATGCAAGATGAATTGGCTGTGATCAAGTCGATGAACGACCCGCAGGGGGTTTACGTTCGCTTGCCTTTCAATTTGCGGATTGATTAATTAATACCAACTCCGGGATTTTTACCCCTTTATTTTTCAGTCCCCCTTTGTTCGGACGAAAGTTTTGCTCTTGAACCGTTGCAAGCGCTGAGTCTGATGGGGTTTTTAACGCGGATTTGGTAAAAGTAGGCTGACGCATCCTACCAACAACTGAAAAACCCGGTTTGTTCAAGAAACCGGGTTTATGAATACCCTAAAAGTCGATCGACTGGAGATTGGCAATATTTGTTATGCAGCACGCTGAGTTAACAATCCCCAGACGAAAAGTAGAACGAGCGCACCTATGACTGCAAAAGCTATGCTGGGAATACTCAATGCTCCGACAGAAGCTCCGCCGCTCCCCCCCAAAAACATGTTACCTAGATAACCTCCCACTAGGGCGCCCAAAATTCCTAAACCTGTTGTTGCCAGAAAACCGCCACCTTGAGTTCCCGGATAAATGGCTTTGGCGATCGCACCAGCAATGAGCCCTAGAACAATCCAAGCAATAATATTGCCCATGTCTTTTTCTCCTGAATACTTAAACTTTTCTCGTCCCTTGTCTTATGTTCTTAGAATAACAACCGCTATCGAGCCCTTACCTCTACCGTAGGGAGGAACCGAAAGTGGTAGGATTTCTCATCAATCGTCCCAGTTTGAGGTTTTTTAATATCTCAAAAGAGTTAACCCACTTTTTCTAGGGAACAAAGGTACTTATGCTCAAAGCAAAAGGGAAATAGGAGAATTTTTTCTGGGACTTTTTGTGTTTTACTGGTAAAAAAATTACAATAATTTTGTGAAACGAGGAAAGTTTGCGCCCGATGGATCTGACTCTGTGCATGATTGTGAAGAATGAAGAGGCAACACTGTCGCGGACTTTGGACAGCGTTAAGGGTGTTGTTGACGAAATAGTGGTGGTGGATACGGGATCGGGCGATCGCACCCGTGAAATTGCCCGAGAATGCGGGGCGAGGGTTTATGACTTTGAATGGTGCGACGACTTCGCAGTGGCGCGCAATGAGTGTCTCAAGCACGCCCAGGGCGACTGGATTTTGGTATTGGATGCCGATGAGGTTTTGGTACCGGAGATTGTACCTCAAATTAAGCAGGCAATTGCGAGCGATCGGCTGCTGCTAATCAATCTCATCCGCCAAGAAATCGGTGCCTCTCAATCTCCCTATTCCCTAGTGTCGCGCTTGTTTCGCAATCGCCTCGATATCCGCTTTTCTCGCCCTTACCACGCAATGGTAGACGACAGCGTGGCTGAGATTTTGCACAGGGAACCAAATTGGAAAATAGCTTCTCTCCCCGATGTGGCGATTTGGCACTCTGGTTATCAAAAAGATGCGATCGCCGCAAAAAGTAAATTCCAAAAAGCTCAAGCAGCAATGGAACGCTATATAGCTTATTATCCAAACGATGCTTATGCTTGTAGCAAATTAGGCGCTTTGTATGTAGAAACCGGGCAAATCGGGCGGGGAATTAATTTATTAACCAAAGGCTTGACTGCCGAGGTCATAGATGATTCTATTCTTTACGAACTAAACTATCATTTGGGAATTGCTTATCGCCAGCAGCAGCAGTTTGCCAAAGCAAAAGAACACTATCAAGCCGCAATTAATACAAATGTGTTCCCGCCCCTCAAGTTGGGTGCTTACAATAATTTGGGCAATTTGCTCAAAGAGGAAGGAGATTTGAAATCTGCTGAAAAAGCTTACAAAGCAGCTTTAAAAATTGACCCCAATTTTGCAGCAGGTCACTACAACTTAGGGCTGACGCTGAAAGCAGCCGGAAATTTAACACATGCGATCGCCTATTACCGACAAGCGATAAAAATCGATCCCGAACACGCGGAAGCTCATCAAAACTTGGCAGTAGCCTTGTTGAAAATTGGCAAAATGCCCGAGAGTTTAGCAGAATTCAAAAGAGCGATCGCCCTTCACGAACAGCGCCGCCCTTTTGAAGCAGAACGCCTGCGCCGGGGACTACAAGAAATGGGTTTAATGTAACTGAAATTATGGCTTTTATGGGCGGGCAGGATGCCCACCCCACAATCAAATTCTCGGAGTGTGGAACAGTCATCTTGCCTGTTCATTAAAAATATTCCAAGATATGATAGAGTTTCCGGTTGCCTCGGAATAATAAAATCGAGTCAACAGTTAACACTCAACCATTCAGTTTTTCGACCCGCCCGTCAACAGTCAACAGTCAACAGTCAACAATAATTCCGGTGCAACCGGAATTGATATGAGATGCAACCAGCAAAATCAAGCAATTATCTCTACTTTGCCGCTATCCAAATCGTAGCGGCCCCCAACAACTTTAAGCTTGCCCGCTTTGACTGCTTCAGCTAAAAGAGGCGACGAGGATTGTAACTTATTTACATTCATTTTCACATTAGCTCTGACTGCGTTATCCCACGCATCGCCTGTTTGACCCTTGGTCGAATCAACTGCCGGTTTAATCGCCGCCACCAAAGTGCTAATGTGACCCGGAACAGCTTTGCCATCTAAAGCTGCTTTGACAGCACCGCAGCGTTCGTGACCCAGAATTACTAATAGTGGTACGCCTAATTCTAAGGCCGCATATTCTATATTTCCGAGAACCACATCGTCGAGAAAATTGCCAGCTATTCGGATATCAAATAAATCCCCCAATCCTTGGTCGAAAATAATTTCGGGAGCAACGCGCGAATCAGAACAAGCCAGGATGGTTGCAAACGGATGTTGACCCTCTGCTACTTCTACAATTCGCGATCGAGCTTGGTCCGGAAATGTCCGTTTTTGCTCAATGTAGCGTTGATTCCCCTCCATCAATTTCTGAAGAGCACTGTTAGGAGTAAACTCAGAGATTGTCTCTGCCTTGGCTGCTTTGGCTTGTAAAAACGCAGGTGCCAAGCTTGCCGCCAGCATCCCTGCCCCCGCCTTCAACATTAAATTACGTCTCGAAATCATGCCTCTATTTCCGCTTTCAGTCATTGCTTATAACTCGGTTCAATTGTTTAATTTTTTCTATTTTATAGCATAATATCTACGGCAAGCTTGGCCCGAATTATTTGATTTTTCTTTACACGCCACTCCGGCACAATCTAAACTTCAAAAAAGTGACAAATTTTTATTTTATTCATATTTTATTTAGTAAAGTCAACTGCGGTCATCCTTCTGCTGACAGGGGATGCTAGAATGTATCTAAAACAACAATTATTTATCAATGGCTCGAAATGTCCTACGTCGCCAGCATTCATATCTATCCGGTCAAGTCCCTTGACGGCATAGCAGTCAGTCAAGCAACTATTCTAGCCAGCGGAGCTCTAGAAGGCGATCGCTCTTTTGCAATCTGCGATGCAGCCGGAGAATTTGTTAACACTAAGCGCAACAGCGGAGTCTGTTTTCTACGCTTATCCTTTGACATCAAAAAGAGAATTGCCGGCCTGAAAATACAAGACACCGAACAAGAATTTTTTTTTCATGTAGATAGAGAACGCCCGGGAATAGAATCTTGGTTGAGCAACTACTTCGGTTTCCCCGTCAAGTTAATTGAAAACTTGCTGACAGGTTTTCCCGACAATACCGCTGCACCAGGGCCAAGCATTATCAGTACCGAAACAATTGCCGAAGTTGCATCTTGGTTTCCGAGAGTTTGCGTTAACGAGATGCGCCATCGCTTGCGAGCTAATATTGAAATAGGAGATGTCCCGGCTTTTTGGGAAGACCAACTTTTCTCACAAGCCGATGAAATTGTTAGGTTTAAAATAGGGACAGTAATATTTGAAGCTATTAATCCGGGTCAGCCATATATCCTATCTACGCGAAATTATGGGGCGAAACCAGGCGATCCCAATTTTAAAAATATACTAACAGCCAAGCAGAAGGAAATCATGCCTGACTTGGTAAGAAAAGGCCATTTAAATCACTTTAGTCGGCTGATAGTTAACACGCGAGTCGCACCTCACGCAGCAGAAAAAATATTACACATAGGAGACGAAGTTCACATTCTCAGCGCCCGCAACTCTCTATTGAATACCGTTTCTGATTAGTTGTAGGGTACGAATCCGATCAAGCCGGCGGCAACTCCAAAGTAAGTTGACCCAAAACACCAGTTCTAAAATCGTTTAACATCTGCCGCGCCGTTCGTTCGACATCTCCTTTATACCTGTCTTTTGCTACCTCGTGCAAATAATCTTCACCATTACTAGAAGCTGGATCTAATTTATACCTGGATTTGAAACCAGATATTGATATCAAAGTCTCATCAGCCGCTTGCAGCCCCCGGAGCAAATCTACCATCGCTGCTGCTACTACCTGATTGTCGTAAGCTGCTTCACCAATATCTTCGCAAATAGCTAATTTTAGGGCATTTTCTTGATTGTTAATTCGGGTTGGGATCACTCCGGGGGCGTCTAATAATTCAATTTCGTCAGAAATGCGAATCCATCGGAGCGATTTAGTTACTCCAGCTCTGCGGGCACTATCTACCACTCTCCGCCCTAACAGCCGATTAATTAAAGCAGATTTTCCCACATTGGGAAATCCCATTACCACTGCGCGGACTGGACGGGGCAACATACCTCGATCGAACCTTCTTTTATTTAGCTGCACCCCAGCATTCTGCACCGCATCCGCCACAGCGTCTACTCCGTGACCGTGCTCGGCATTGGTAAAATACGCAGTTTCCCCCTGGGCCTCAAACCATGTTTCCCACGCCTCGCGCGATCGAGGCGTAATCATATCCATGCGGTTGATGACCAAGACTCGCGCCTTGCCGCCCACCCAGCTCGGCATTTGGGGGTGATAAGTAGCCAATGGAATGCGGGCATCTCGGACTTCGAGCACCACATCTACCCGCTTTAGCTGTTCTTTTAATGCCCGTTCAGCTTTGGCAATGTGACCGGGATACCAGTGAATTTTCATAATATGAAGGAAGAAGGAAGAAGGAAGAAGGAAGAAGGATGAGTCTAAGGAAAGAGAGAATCACAAAGGAAGGAACTAGGGAGGCAATCAGGAAGTAAGGAATCAAGAAGTAAGGAGGGAAGAGGGAAGAGGCAAGAGGGAAGAGGGAAAAGAAAAAATGAAAAAGGGAAAATGAAAAAGTAAGCTGTTAGGTATCTAACTTACACTGCTGAAATTAAGTAAAAAGAAAGAGTTTTCTTTCTGGCTTCTTCCTTATTCCGTCTTCCTTCTTCCCTCTTCCTTCTTCCTTCTTCCCTCTTCCGTCTTCCTTCTTCCTTCTTCCTTCTTCCTTCTTCCTTCCTTAAGGCACAATCAAAACTGCACAAGGAGACAGATTGATCACCCGATTGGTAACGCTGTCAAACGCCCCCTCATCGGTTAAACCCATCCCCCGACAGCCCATCACAATCAAATCGGCCCCAATTTCGTCAGCCACATCGCAAATCGTGAAAGCAGGTTTGCCTTCCCGTTCGATGATTTCAGCTTCAATTCCCTGCTGGGAAAACATCGATTGGGCCTCAGAAAGAAGTTTGGCGACGGCTTCGGGGGAAGTCATCACCTCTCGCGCCGGGGCGCCGGCCTCCTCGGCTGGGGGCTCGACTACCGAGAGAATAACTAAGCGAGAGGCGTAGGTTTTCACGATATTGACCACCTTTTCGGCAGCTTCGCGGGCTTCTCGGCTTTGATCTACAGGAAATAAGACAGTCTTGAACATACTGCGCATCTCCGGGACGCGGACTCCGATAAAATGTTTACGTTGAGCCAATCAGTGCCGTTTGTTTCATCTTCCGTTTTTTGTACGGACGCGGTTGAATGCGTCCGAGGCCCAAGTGCAAGTGACCAGTGCCGCCATTTCAACGGAATTCGACAAAAACACACATATTAGGAGGTTAATCCTGTGACAAAAAAAACTGTAGCAAATTTATCGGCATCGGACTTATCGGGCAAACGGGTACTGGTGCGGGCGGACTTTAACGTGCCGCTCGACAACGGCAATATCACCGATGATACTCGCATCCGGGCGGCTCTGCCGACAATTCAAGATTTAGCGTCCAAGGGTGCTAAGGTCATTTTGTGCAGCCACTTCGGCCGTCCCAAGGGTGTGACGGAGAAGTTGCGCTTGACACCGGTTGCTAAACGGCTGTCGGAATTGTTGGGTAAAGAAGTCAAAAAGACTGATGACTGCATCGGCGATGAAGTCGCTGCTACAGTCGCCGCGATGCAAGATGGCGATGTGGTTTTGCTAGAAAATGTGCGCTTCTACCCAGAGGAAGAGGCAAACGACCCGGAATTTGCTAAGAATTTAGCTTCTGTGGCCGATTTGTATGTCAACGATGCTTTTGGTACGGCTCACCGGGCTCACGCTTCTACAGAGGGCGTTACTAAGTATCTGAGTCCTTCTGTGGCTGGGTTTTTGATGGAGAAGGAACTGCAATATCTCGGCAGTGCGATCGACAATCCTCAGCGTCCTTTAGCGGCTATTATCGGCGGTTCTAAGGTTTCCAGCAAGATTGGAGTCATTGAAAAACTGTTGGAAAAGTGCGACAAACTGCTGTTGGGCGGTGGCATGGTTTTCACGTTCTACAAAGCTCGCGGTTTGAGCGTTGGCAAGTCTTTGGTGGAAGAGGACAAGCTGGAATTGGCTAAGTCTTTGGAAGCTAAGGCGAAGGAACGGGGAGTTACTTTTCTGTTACCTACTGATGTGGTAGTTGCTGACAAGTTTGCTGCTGATGCTAACACTCAAACTGTCTCTGTTGAAAGCATCCCCGACGGTTGGATGGGTTTGGATATTGGCCCCGATTCTGTGAAAACTTTCCAAGATGCTTTGGCCGATTGCAAAACTGTAATCTGGAACGGGCCGATGGGCGTGTTTGAGATGGAGAAGTTTGCTGTGGGAACTGAAGGAATCGCTCATTCTTTGGCTGGACTTACTAAAACTGGTACTACCACAATTATCGGTGGTGGTGACTCGGTGGCGGCTGTGGAGCAGTTGAATTTAGGTGAACAAATGAGCCACATTTCTACTGGTGGCGGTGCTAGTTTGGAGCTGCTCGAAGGTAAGGAATTGCCTGGTGTTGCTGCTTTAGATGAAGCTTAATTAAGTTAAGTAGGGCGGGCAAAGCCCGCCTTGCTGGAAGCAGGTATAAATCCTTGGCTGCGAATCATGTTTTTGAAGATTTACCGCAGAGGGCGCAGAGAATGCAGAGCAAGAGAAAAGAGAGAAGGATAAAGGAGAGCGGTTTAAAGTCTACAGTTTGCTAGTATAATTTGTTTGAAGTAGCAGTGAGGTTTGTTTGTGAAACTTAAACTCTTGGCAACTGTAACGGCCTGTTTAGCTTTGTTTGGGCTGCCAGCTCCCGTTAAAGCTCAAAATCCAGATCATGTTAGGCAATTGCTGGAAAGTAAAGAGTGCGAGGGCTGTGACTTGAGAAATGCTGATTTGTTCAAGGCTAGCTTGTACAGAGCTAATTTAAGAGGAGCGGATTTAAGCGGAGCAAATCTCTATGAAGCTAATTTGCTAGAAGCGGATTTAAGTGATGCTAATTTGGCAAATGCTAACTTAGTTAATGCCGAGATGTACGGTGCTGAATTGAATGGGGCTAATCTGCGAAATGCAGATTTGTCTAATGCTTTTTTGGGGCGAGCGAATCTGACGAGTGCGGATTTGCGCGGTGCTAAACTTTTTAATGCGAATCTGGGCGAAGCTTATCTGCTGCAAGCTAATTTGTCGAATGCCGATTTGAGACGTTCGCTGTTGTTTAGAGTGAATTTGCATCGTGCAAATTTAAGCGGAGCGGATATGTCTTTCGCGGATGTGCGCGATACTAATTTGCAGAATGCTATTTTGTCAAATACTAGGCTTCCTGGGGCTCAATTGACCGGGACAAATATTGATGCGGCGAATAACGTGCGGCAGGCTGATTTGGAACGTGCCAACTTGCGAGGTACGAATTTGGGGCCAGGGGTTTGCGTTATAAATAATTTTCCTTATTGTGTTTTGAATGTGCAATAATCTGCTTGCTGAGTGCGCCAGCATCCATTTTTTTGTCAGCTAGGGGGCTTTTTGATCCCGCCCAAAAACGGATAGAAGCCCCCGACTTAAGTAGTGGAAAAATCAAAATTTTAGACTAAAGTTCCAGCTCCCAGATGAATCTCTAGAGTAAATCTAAAATCTAAAATCTAAAATCTAAAATCCACTGACTGGCTGGCGCACCCTATGTTGATCTTCGAGCTAAGTTTGAGGTGGTTTGTATCCTCTTTCTAGGGCAAATCTCACAAGCTGGGCACGATTTTCTAACTGTAATTTACTGAAAATACTGCCTAAATGAGCTTGCACAGTCCGGGGGCTAATAAACAGCCGATCGCTAATTTGTTTGTTAGTATAACCCTGGATTACCTCCCAAAAAACTCTTTCCTCGGCTGGTGTTAAAGGCAAAGGTGCAGGTGCTGGCAATACTGCCACCAATTGTGGTTCCACCGCCCTACCGCTAGAAGTTTGAAGCAGTCGGACAATCTCGGCGTGAATGCGGTGAGAGCGCTCTAACTGCGCCTTTACCTTAGCTAAGATTTCTTCAGACTGAAAAGGTTTTACCAAATAATCGTCAGCTCCGATCGAATGACCTTCAACTTTTGACTCCAACTCGCCTTGACCCGACAAAAATATAAAAGGGACTAACTGTCCCAAACGGGTAGTTCGCAAACGGCGACAAAACTCAAACCCGTCCATTTCCGGCATCATGACATCTGAAATTACCAAATCTGGGGGGGCATTTTCAAAAATCGAGAGCGCCTCAACCCCGGAAGTAGCGCATTCCACCCGATATCCTTGACTTTCCAGGTACATTGCTAAGACTGTTTGACAGTCTGCTTCGTCGTCAACCACTAATATTCTTTCCATGACAGGCTTGCACCAATTCCAGTTGGACAGTTCTTGAAACTGCCAGTCCCAAAGTAGGAACTTAAATGAGTTTACCTGCTGCCACTTGATGAAGGCTCGCAATTTCAAGACGCCACAATTTCTCAAATATTCCAATTAGGGGCGCCGAGCGCATAAAAGGGGAAGCAGTAGAGGAATATGGGGAACAATCTCCTTCTTTGATTCGCCGATCATCAAAAGCTACAACTTTTTATGAGGTAGCGTCAACTTTTATGCAGAAAATAGAAGGTAAAAGAAAGAATTTTATCCTATTATACAGAAATCTTGGTGACACTTACACTATTCCTAGACCCGACATTGAAAGGTTTTTAGCTTTTTCGGGTTCGGACACAGGTACAAAAGGGACAACGCAAGCAGGTCCTGCTGCTGGGGACGGCGCCAACAAACTCGGGCCGGCAACCAACATACTTTCAATTATCGCTGCTGGTTCGGGGCGGCTGAACAGATAGCCCTGCATGATATCACACTGATGTTGTTTCAAAAAATCTAGTTCTGCTTCTGTTTCCACTCCCTCAGCAATTACAGTCATATTCAAACTGTGACCCAGTAAAATTACCGCTGTAGTAATAGCAGCATTTTGAGTATCTTCGTTGGCATTACGGACGAAAATTCGATCGATCTTTAAACTGTCAAAAGCAAATTGCTTGAGATATCCTAAAGTAGCGTAACCGGTGCCGAAGTCGTCAATAGCAATCCGAATTCCTAGAGCTTTAAGTTCGTTTAAAGTAGCGCCTGCTACTGTGGCATTTTCCACCAAAGCGCTTTCGGTCATTTCTAATTCTAAATTAACAGGATCTAAACCTGTAGTTTCCAATATTTGCACGATTCGCGCCTTGAGTTCCGGGTCTGACAACTGTCGCGCAGACAAATTTACTGATATTGTAAAGGGCGAAAACCCCGCTGCCAGCCAACTAGCGGCTTGAGCGCAAGCTGAAAGCAGTACCCACTCCCCAATCTGAATAATTAAACCTGTTTCTTCTGCTAAGGGAATAAATTCGACCGGAGAAATTATACCTCGATCGGGATTTTGCCAGCGCACTAAAGCTTCGGCGCCGATAACTTGGCCGGTAGCAATATTCACTTGTGGCTGATAGTATACCTGAAACTCACCTTGTGCCAAAGCGTGGCGCAACAAAGCTTCGAGAGCAAACTTTTCAGGAGAGAGGGTCGTAACCTTGGTGGAGTCGTTAACTAAATCTTTGAGTCTGGCTTCTGCTTGGTGAAGCGCGACTGTCAGCGGTTGAGTAATAGTTTGCCGTTTCAAGACGCGAGAAGCAATGGCTCCCAGCAATTCACCCTTGGTAAACGGTTTTGTCAGGTAATCGTCTGCCCCCAAATCCATCCCCCGACGAAAATCGGTTTTATCACTTTGAGCCGTGAGGAAAATAAATGGAATTGTTGCAGCTAGCGAGTTTTGCCGCAGAGTCCGCAACACGTCATAACCGTCGAGTTCCGGCATCTGCACATCGCACAAAATTAAATCGGGTATCTCCGAAAGTGCCATCTGCACCCCAGCTCGACCGTTTTCAGCCGCAATGACCCGGTAGCTGTGAGATTCCAGGAGTTGCAGAAGAGTTTCCCGGATTAATTCGTCGTCTTCAATCACCAAAATTTTGAGCATGATACTTAGATAACAGATGGCACTATATATCTGAACCTGACTAACTCTAGCATACTCAAACTAGCAAATTAATACTTCAGCTAATTAGCCAATAAATGATTAGCCAAATGGCGGAATATTTCTCCTCGGTTCTTAAGTCACAATCAAATAACTGCCCAAATAGGGAAGATTTCGATCTTTTTTAAGAGCAGAAAACTGTTGCGCCCGAATCCTTGAATAAACTTTTATTACAAAATAGCCGAGATTTCTCATAAAAAATTTTTCAGCTAACAGTTTCAGTGGGCGGATGCCGGAAATTACTCCGGCAATCACTTATATGATGTCCGGTTAATTGTTCATAATTAGTCTGTATTTGTACTGACAAGTATAGTCTTATCTCAATGGATGAATCAGGAGGCAGAGTCCTGAGCGCGCCCAAAAAAGGATACTTGCTTTCAGACAACAGTCGTGGAGAGATAAAAATTTTAGATTAAGGTTCAACCTGCCAGATTCATCTGTGAAGTGAATCTCAAATCTCAACTCTCAAATCGACTAACGGAGAACTTAATTATGGTTCTATAACCGGAAATCATATTATCCACGACCTTAATTCACTGGCTTAGTGGAATTCGCGCAAAACTTTTCATCTACAATTGCAGAATTGATAGTGACAGAGTGCATGGATGATGACGGAATTATCAGGTCTTGCGGAACTACCACGGTCTTTTTACAAACCAGCTCGCTACTGCCTACAGAGGCAAAGTTCCAAGCATAAAATTCGGGAGTGCTGACTGTCGCATTGGCCGGATGTAAACCTAGTGCAGTCACTAATACTAACCCAAAAGTCACTAAAGCTACGATCGCGAATCTCAGCATATTCTTTGTTTGAACCCGACAACTTGTCTGATTGGTATTACCTTATTATTGCCTGGGTGGATAGAGAGCGTCAATAGCAGTTATTCCGCCGTCAGGTTCAACTCGTAAGCGATCGGCTCAGATGCTTGAGAAACTACCACGAATTCATAATAACCAGCATCATCCAGCAATCCAGACCAACTAAGCCCCTCTGCATCTTCCAGCAAAGCTCGCGCGCCCTTTGTCCGCCCCGGAGTATAAATTGACAGTAGAGTAGATTTGCGCGGTGCTTGCAAATTCACGCGCAAAGTTTGATTTTGAGCGAACCTGGCAATGTAAGCTTTCCCTTCTCCGGGTTTGAGATTGCCTGTGAGGCGTTTGCTGTTCGAGAGGCGGTCAAATTCAACGCTTTCGATAGTTGCTCCAGCTTGTAAGGCTTCGAGTTCGTCGGCGGTAATTGCTTGCCAAATTTGTCCGATCGGCAAACCAATGAGATTGCGATCGCGCGGCTGTTGTGGAAACCAATAAAAGAACCTAGCATCAGCCAAATCGTAGAGAGCCCGACTGCTCAAATTCAGGTTGTTAACCTCAGTTTTCCAGCGATCTATATCTGTGGTGTCGTAACTGCCCAACCGCGCTCTAGCGTCGCTGCTGAGATTTTCCAGCTTGTCGAGCAACTCGTCGCCGATTTTCTGCCACCTTTCGCGCCACTGGCGATCTTCCTCGCCTTCTTTTAACAATCGTCCCCCCAATTCCGGGTATTTGGCATAGAAAGTCTCGTCCACAAGGTTGACGTAACCGTTATAGAATCGATCGTCAATTTTGAGCTTTACAAAGCGATCTTGCAAAGCATCTTCTTGCTGCTGCTTCGGGTTTGGAGGCTGGGGAACTTTCTGTACTTTTGATTGTAGATTTAACAAAGAATTGCCCGCCAACCAGCCAACTCCCCCCATACTTGAGAGCACCGCCACCACGAACAAAACCATTTTCCAAGCAGGCATTTTTTGCTGATTGCCAATAGCAGCAACTCGCACCGGAGTTCCCGGCAGTTTTGGCGTGGGGGCGGGCACGGGTATAGGCGAGAGATCCGGCGGCTGCGTGATCCCAAAATCCGGGGCTGGTGGCAAAGGTGGCTGTAAAGGCGGATTGCCGGAGAGAGCAAGCATTACCTCGCGAGCTGAGGAGTAACGCTGGCTCGGCTGTTGAGCAAGCATTTTATCGAGCACCAGGGACAAATTGGGAGACACAGAACATTCCGCCCGCCAGTTCCAATTCAGCGTCTGGCTGTCGAGCAACTGATGCGGTTCCTTCCCAGTCAGCAACACCAAAACCGTGGCCGCCAGAGCGTACAAATCGCTGTGGGGATAGACGATTCCCATCTGCATCTGTTCGACGGGAGCATAGCCGAGCTTGCCGATGCGAGTCGCGGGGCCGGGAGCGCCGTTAGCCTCAGCGAAAAGAGACTCTACGGTGGCGGCGACTTGTTTTACTCCGCCGAAGTCGATGAGCACTGGCATTCCGTCAGACAGCCGCAGAATCAGGTTGTCGGGGGAGATGTCGCGGTGAAGCACTCCCAAAGAGTGAATGTATTCGAGCACTGGCAAAATCTGGAGCAGCAGTTGATTGATTTCTGCTTCTATGAACCGCAAACCCTGACGCTTGCGAGCGTCGAGCAGAAAGCGGTAGGTTTGGCCGGGCACGTAGTCTTGGACGAGAAATAGGTAGCCTCGATCGCTGATACTGACGCGGAAGAGTTCGCGAAAGCGGGGGATTTGATTGTGTTGCAGCTTGTAGAGCACTCCTGCTTCCCGCTCGAACAGTTCCTCTGATTTTTGTAAAGCGTAACTTCCATGTACTTGGGGCGCAAATTCTTTTAAAACGCAGGGTTCGTTAAATCGGTGGGCATCTTCAGCGAGGTAGGTGCGCCCGAAGCCTCCGTGTCCCAATTCGCGGACGATGCGGTAGTGGTTGTTGAGAGTTATGCCGGGGTAGATGGGATTGTTCATTGGAACTTGCTGCGTCGGATTTTCACGCTTGACTGAGACTAGGAGTTTTGGGCGATCGCTGAATTAATCTTGACATAGTGTGTCAGTGTTTATTAGTCGATCGGCAGCTTGGCTATCCCCTGTGGTTATTGTGAAAACAGCGGTTTCGTGCTATTGAAGTTTATCCACTGCGCCATATTTTCGATGGATCTCAAAATGTGTTCAAATTTTTAGTGTCCAGCCCAATGTGCGATCGGGCGTTAGCGCTACTAATTGAATCTTGAGCGATCGAGGTGCAAAATACGCATTTTAAGGAGCAAATCATGCAGCCAGAACAGCGTCAGCGAGCAATTGGGGGGTTTGAAGAGTTTTTGAGGGCGCCGCTTGAGGAACGATTGCAACACCAGCAGAGTCGAGTTGCCGAATCCGGGGCGATCGCGCTTTTTCAAAAAGTCGCGGCCACAGTACCAGCTTACCAGACTTTCCTAGCTGCACTTAACATCAATCCCGCTTCAATTCAAACCTTTGAAGACTTTCAAAAATTGCCGCTAATTACCAAAGAGAATTATTTACGCTGTCACCCGCTACCTCAGTTGTGTTACGAGGGGAAATTAGAAACTTGCGATTTCATTGCTGTTTCATCTGGTTCGACAGGAAACCCGACATTTTGGCCGCGTTTTATCAGTGACGAGTTGCAAATTGCTGCTCGTTTTGAACAAATATTTCACGACAGTTTTTACGCGGACAATCGCTCAACTTTAGCTGTGATTTGCTTTGCGTTGGGAACTTGGGTAGGCGGAATGTACACGGCAAATTGCTGCCGCTATCTAGCGAGTAAGGGCTATCCAGTTACAGTTGTGACGCCCGGGAATAATAAGACTGAAATATTCCGAGTTGTGCAGGAACTTGGGGAGCATTTTGAGCAAGTAGTATTGTTGGGATATCCGCCATTTATCAAGGATGTGATTGATAGCGGAATTGCTGGGGGTGTGGAGTGGCAAAAATACCGAATTAAGATGGTGTTTGCCGGGGAAGTGTTTAGCGAAGAATGGCGGAGTTTGGTGAGCGATCGCACTAATTCTGACAATCTATATTACAACTCTGCGAGCCTTTACGGTACTGCGGATGCAGGCGTTTTGGGCAACGAGACACCGCTGAGCATTTGCATCCGTCGCTTTTTAGCAAAGAAGCCGGAAGCAGCACGCAATTTATTCGGGGAATCGCGGTTGCCAACGCTGGTGCAGTACGATCCGAAAAGTCGCTTTTTTGAAGTGAATAATGACGGCACGCTGTTATTTTCGGGCGACAATGGCATCCCGCTAATACGCTATCACATCTCGGATAACGGCGGTTTAATTTGTTACGAAGCAATGCTCAATTTTTTGGCTGAATGGGGATTTAACCCTGTGGCACGTTTGCAGCAAGCAGCAGGTATGAAAGTTTCTGATTTCCCCAGAGGAATTCGCTGCTTGCCCTTTGTCTATGTATTCGGGCGATCGCACTTTACCGTTTCCTACTTCGGTGCCAACATTTACCCGGAAAATGTCACCGTAGGTTTAGAAGTTCCCACCATTCGGGAATGGGTGACGGGAAAATTTGTGCTGCAAGTCAAGGAAAATGCGGATCAAAATCGGTTTTTATCGGTGGTTGTGGAATTAGCAGCGGGGGTGGAGGGCGACGAGGAGATGAAGCAGGCGATCGCATCTTCAATTCTCGCGCAATTGCGGCGGCTAAACAGCGAATTTGCTAATTACGTTCCGCCCGAATATCAGTTACCTGTAGTGACATTAACTGCGATGGGCGATGCGGAGTATTTTCCGATTGGGGTAAAGCACAGATACACGCGGCAGTAAATAGTTTGAATTGATGAGCTATCAGCTTTCAAAAGTCTTGTGTTATTCTATAATTAGGGTGAGATTTGATGGTTCAGCTTAAAATATGCCAGCAAAAGACATCTACCACAATACTGTCAGAACAGCTCTAGAAAAAGACGGGTGGACGATAACAAACGATCCGCTACCCTTAAAAATTGGCAAACGTACTCTCAACGTCGATTTGGGTGCAGAAAAACTATTTGCTGCCGAAAAGCAAGGTCGCAAAATTGCTGTAGAAGTAAAAAGTTTCGTAAGTGCTTCACCCGTTCATGACTTAGAAGAAGCTGTTGGACAGTATATTGTCTATGAAGATATTCTAGAGCGCTCGGAACCTGAACGGATAATATATCTGGCAATCCGTGCAGAAGTTTATGCACAAATTTTTTCGGAACCTATCGGGCAGGTTTTGTTAGAAAAAAAGAGATTTAAATTAATAGTTTTTGATTCATTAAAGGAGACAGTTGTCAGATGGATAGACTAGATGAATATCGCGGATTTATTCAGAAAATCTTAGATAGTTATGCCCAGATTCCCTACCAATACGGAGAAATTAAAAGCAGCGTTATTGTTGACCGCGAACAAAACAATTTTTTACTGATGCACGAAGGCTGGCAAGGGCCTCAAAGAATTCACGATTGTATCGTTCATGTGGAAATTATCGACGGCAAAATCTGGATTCAACAAGATGGTATAGAAACGGGAATTACCGCAGAACTTGTAGAATTAGGAGTGCCTAAAGACAAGATAGTTTTAGGGTTTCATCCATATCATGTTCGGCAACATACGGGATATGCGATCGCCTAAACGCGCTTACAATACAGAAAGTTAGAATAAAAAGGACGATCGCTAAATTGTATCGGGATCAATATTTAATTCTCGCAGTTTCGCGGCCAGGCGATCGGCTCGTTGAGCTTCTTGTCCGGCTCGTTGAGCTTCTTGTTCAGCTCGTTCAGTCTCCCTTTCTGCAACCTCTTCAGGAGTAGGGACAAGCTCTCCTTCTGCGGTAAAGAAACGCAATTTTCCGCCACAAATTCCGAGACTCAAATCGAGCTGCTGACTCCGCAGATGTCCGAATTCGTTCGGTGCAATTGGTTCATATTCCCCGTCAACTAAATGAAACCCAGCTAATTCTAAAGTTTCTGGGTCAAACCAAAAGTAATCGTGAGTGCGAAAAGTATCTTGATAGAGTTGTTTTTTAAAGTTTTTGTCTATATCTGCTGTTTTGGGCGACAGGATTTCTATGATAATATTGGGGTACTTTCCCTCTTCTTCCCAAACTACCCAGCTTTTCCGAGTTTTGCGTTCAGTTCCGAGTACCACAAAAAAGTCTGGGCCTCGGAAGTCTTTCGATTTGAGTTGCTTGGAACAGTAATAAATGGTGAGGTTTCCAGCAGCATAGAAATTGTTTCTATCTCGCCACAGCCATTCTAAGCATTGGAGGAGTAGGATTATTTGTCGCAGGTGCAGTTCTGTTTCTAGGGAATGTTCATCACTGTATAAATCGCCGGGAGGAAAGATAAAGTTTTCCGGTATCTCTTGTTCTGGTATCTCTTGTTCTAGTATCTCTTGGGTAGTAGCTAATTCTGCGGTTGCGGACATGGCTGCTTAGTGAGGAGTAAGAGGTTGTGTGTCTATTTTAGCCAGGTTTTCATATCTCTGCCGAGGACTATTCTGAAAGCCCGATCGCGCTTTTTGCCCAAAAACGCGATCGAAGACCCAATAATTAGTTTTTAACTATTAGCAACTACCGTTTTATCTGCCGTCAGCTTGTCTGAGAGCCGCCAGAATTTCCGGTCGTTTCATGCGCGCGTAGCCCCGCACTTTCCGCTCTTTGCCGATCGCCTTCAACCGTCTCAGCGACAGACTTTCGTAGTCTTCCTCTGGGGAGGGGGACGGAAACGGCAACTCTAACTGCAACTGCGGTAACTGAGGTTTCTGCTGTGCTTTCGACTGCTTCTTCGACTGTGTTTTTGACTGCTTCTTCGGCTGTACCTCGGGCTGTCTTTCTGAGTGAGTCGCTGCGGCTCCCAGTTGGCCGCGGAGCGCTTCAATTTGATTTTTCAGGTCATTTTCTACGTCTTCAATGGCCTCGGAAACAAACTGATTAATTGTTTGGACTGTGCGTTCTAATTTTATTGACAGCAGTCTTTCCAGTTCATCCAACTTTCTCAAAGCACCTTCAACATTTACCTCAGAAATAACAGCCGATGTTGGCGGAAGGTTGCTGCTCGATTGTTCAATTTTTTTAGCCATTTTATCTACCTTTTCATGAAATGCTTTTTCCACTTGTTCGAGCAAATGCTTAATCTGTTCTATTTGGTTACGCTCAAAATTCTGCTCAGTTAGAGCTTTTACGTGCTTTTTTAGCAGGTCTTCATTTTTTTTAACAGATTGTTCTATTTGTTTTGTTAGACTATCTACCTTTTTTTGAAATGATAGCTCAAATTCTTGCAGTAGAGTCTCAATTTGTGCAGGTTTCTGAGTCGGTTGCGGAGCTAAATGTTCCATTTCTGCTTGAGCAACAGCTACCTCCTCGTCGGTCATTTCAAATACCCACGCCCACATTTGCTCGATGCCGAGTTCTTTAGCAACAATACACCAATCTGAGCCGCAGACAACTTCATATTCTTCTTCGTTGCTGTAAGCTTCTGTTCGACGTACAATTAAAGGAATCAAGTTGCTGCCTTGCTCGATCAAACTTCTCCTGAGAGCTTCGCGACGTTCGCGAGGAATTTCGCCCCGCTGAGGCTCTGGTACTGCAATTTGGGAAGTGTAAATCTGACTGTGAGTAATGGGCTTAATCCGCAAATATTCAACTATTCGGTTTTGATCGGACGATCGATCCATCTTGTTACAAGTCCCCTTTTGTCATTAAAATCTGGTGTGTAGGTATTTATGGATGTTCGCACTTTACAGCCTGCGTTTTAAGGGATGCAGGACTAACCCAAGGACTCTAATTGTAAGGTGCGAGACAAACACCTTACCCAGACCGTGGTAAGTTAAAGGGTTTCTTGGGCTGAGTCTTCCCAGTCTGCGATCGAACTCGGTTATCTGGGGGAGATATGGCGTTGCTGCTGTAACTGTGCGGCTGGCTGTGCGGTGACAGCCCGGGCGATGGCGTCCCGCCCCGCAAGCTACGGCAAAAGTTACTGCAATTCCTAAAAAAAGCTACTGTGATGAGTTTAACTGGCTGTGGGACACCAAGGATACACTGCTTTACTCATCTTTACTTTTTTTGGCGTCTGGGCGATCGGGCTGGCGTTGCGAGTGGCCGCAGGAGTTGCGAATTATGAGTATTTTTGCCACTTGTCAATTATTTTAATCATTGTTTTGTCGGTTAACCCTTCAATACGTTTCACCGCACTTGTAAATGACACAAACGGCTGCACCTCTCGTTCTTTGATTATTCTTTTGATTACTGGAGACTTCAAGCCAGCATCTTTAAAATTCGCCAACATTTTAAATTCATCTAGGGTATTGAGTGCTTCCAACGCCGACATTGATTCGGAAGCTACGTTTTCAACTTCTGGTATCCTCTCTACCACCACTTGTTTTTCGGGTGGCGACTCTGATTTCAACTCATTAATTCTGTTGGCTAACCCAGCTTCAACTAACCGAGGTACTTCTTGTGAGATTCGGTTTTCAATTTCTTGTATACTCTGGGCTAAAACTTTTTGTTCACGGGCGTACTCGGCTTTTAATTCATTAATTTGACTGGCAAACTGAGCTTCAATATTTGTTAGTCGCTGTTCTAAACTAGATGACTCTTGGGGAGTTTCATTTTCACCTAAATTAGGGACTTCGACCAAAGAAACCGGGTTTTTTATGGAATCTGCGGGCTGCGACGAACTATTTTCGTACAAAACCCCGGTTTCTGGGTTCTCAACTAAAGTCTCAATGATTGCGGTTTTTCTGAGAATTTCAAGTTGTTTTAGGAGAAGCTCTTCATTTTCTTCTTCCAGGATGAATGCTCCGATTGTCTCGCCTTTGAGAGATTCTATTTCCTTTGCTCTCACCGCCGCGTAGTATTCAAAATCTCCGTCTACTATCTCGTAGGCATCCATACCCTTGCGGCGGACAATTATCGGATTAATCAATCCTCCTGATTCTAAAATTAGTCTGGCTAATTTCTCTAAATCAGGCTCGGCAAAATTTGAACGGGGAACTGCGGATGTAATTCTTTTCACTGCAACGAGTGACGGAAATAATTTTTTCATGAGTTTTTACCAATTTTTTCTAAAACTTCGATTGCTAGCATTTCAAATTCTTGGGAGGCGATGGAATCTGGTTTAAAGTCCAGCACTGAAATCGGATCGGCGATTTCCATATTTCCCACGATTTGAAATTGTTCTGCACACTTTGCCAAATCATCTCTCTCGTAAATTACGCTGTCCATGATTTCAAGGCCGTAGCGTTTGGGAATTGCCTCCCTCCGCTTGGGCAAACTATACTGTACAAATTTAGTATTAGTTGAGATTTTGCAAGGGAGGACGCCTAAAATTGCGATCGGCTGTTTGCCGATTATTTTCCTGAATCCGTTAACTTTTTTGATAAAATCCTTGACATTAACCAATCCTTGATTAGCAAAAGGTTTTAAGTCAGAAGGAATAATTAAATAATCCGCCGTAATCAGGGCAACTCTGGCGTAAAAATTCAAAGATGGTGGCGTATCGATCAGTACAATATCATATTTATCCTGTACTACGGCTAGTTTCTGAATTAAAATCATTCTGCTGTAATCTAGTTGATTAAATTCGGTTTCTTCGTGCATCAAATTGATGTGGGAAGGAACAACATCTATTTCTGGATGGCAAAAACTTGACTTGCGTGCTACTTCGCCTATCGAGTAACCATCTTCTGACTGCAAAACGTGAAGAATGTTGCAATCTTTCAAATCGTCTTGTTCTTCATCCTCAAATTTAACTAGACCTGTCGCAAAAGTTGTATTTGCCTGACTGTCTAAGTCTATGACTAATACTCTGTTACCTTTCTTGCTCAGCGCTGCTGCTAAATTGACTACTGTTGTAGTTTTGCCTACGCCGCCTTTGTTATGGTAAACTGCAATGATTTTCATAGTTTTTTGCCTTTTTTGGGAAACGATTACATCGGATTTAACTTGAATATTAACAGGATTATTTTCAGGTATTTGTTCCGGTTCGGAGAGTTGACTGGGTTCAGGTTCTACGGTGGCGGAATTGTTGGGCTGTACTGGGATTTCGCTAATTAAATCAGGACTAACCAAATTAATTTTACTATCTTCCCGTTCCAGATTCTCGGGAGGTTTTATAGGTTTTAAACGATCTCTGCCAATTAAAGCGATAATTTCATCAATTCGAGTTTCTACGTCTTGTCCAGCACACTTAAAGACTAGCTGAATCTCATCGGCGATTCTGGCATAAATTCTAATTTCTTTACCGTTAGTTATGAGGCCGTAGCGGATGCTCAAACTTGTTAAATAGCGATTGAGTTTTCGCAGGTGGCGGTCTAAATTTTCCTTCGGATGTTTAGCCTCCATAACTACACTCATCGGCGAGTCTGCATCGACAACTATGGGGATAACTTGGGTTGCAAAGGAGAGGAAGTCTAGACGAATATTCCCAAATGCGATTTCTTGGTGCCAAGTGTCGGGCGTATAGCCTAACTTTGGTAGCAGATAGCTGACAATGAGTTTGCTTTCTACTTCGCTTTCGTTGCGACAGTTATTGGGATTGAAAGTCATTCGATTTTAGATTTTAGATTTTAGATTTTAGATTGGGAATGACTGATTTAATAATAGTACGGATTTTGATATTGACAGTAGGGCGCGCATTCCGCCCCTTACAAAGGCTATGGGTTGTAATATCGAAAAACCCGGTTGTGTTTGACAAACCGGGTTTTTCGGGGAGCGATCGCGCTTAAAAACTACTTGTTTTGAGCGTTAAATTCCTGCAATGTCTGATAGCCGCCAGCCGGATCGTATAGGTGACAGTTGTCGGCAATCCGCTTCATTAAAGACCAAGAAAATTCTGTTTCGTAGAGATGATCTTGCCAATTTTCCTTTAAGCTGCTGTGGGCGAGGCGCAAATTGTACCAGGGAATAGCAGTTGAAAGGTGGTGGGGAACGTGCACGTTAATGTCGTGGCACAGAAACTCTACCCAGCGGGGATAATCGCAGTGAACTGTTCCCGATAGTTGCGCTTGGGCTTCGTCCCATTCTTCCGGTTCTTTAAAGGAAATATCTGGTGCTGTGTGGTGAACGATCGTAAAAGTGCTCATCCAGAAATGGTAAACCAGCCAGGGCATCAACCAAAATTTGAAAAATCCCCAAATGCCTGTGGTTGCAATTAAAATCGGGAATCCGATCGCAGCACCGATTAAAACGACAAAAACTGAAAACCGCACTTGTTCTTGTTGCTGTTTGCCTTTGAAGCGCCACCACATAAAGTGCACTTTTGCCCAGTGGGCGATCGAGCCGATCCACCACATTGGACCAAATATTAAACTATAAGCTATTTGTAAAGCCTTGGGAGCAGCAGCGTAGTCTTCTGCTGTCATCGGGTGCCAAGCATTATCCTCGCCAAGTTTGTTGGTGTGCTTGTGGTGGTAATTGTGGCCGTGCCGCCATGCGTGAAACGGATAAATTAACGGCAGAAATGCAATATGTCCGACTAAATCGTTTACCCAGCGGCGGTTAGCAAATGACCGATGCCCGCAGTCGTGGCCGATCACAAAAAAACCGGTTAATCCGGTGCCTGTGAAAATCCACATTAGGGGTAGTAGAAACCAAGGAGAGACTGCTATGCCCCAGTAACCGACCGCAACTAAAAGAACGTTGACGATTACTTTTGTCCAAGCTTTGCGGGGGTTTTTGACGAATACTTCCCGCGGCAGGGTTTTGAGAATATCTTTCAGGCGCAGGTTGGAAGTGTCACTTGCGGATGTCAAATTTAGTGGTTTTTCGATCGATGCTGTCATAAATTGATTTCGATTCTCCGTATGCCATGACGATGGCTTAACAAATTAGCGCAATAAAAAAGCGCCGTAAAATGTCAGCTCGTTGCCAGCAAGCAGCAGACGAGTTGAGCTGTAGGCAAGCGCGTTTTAGCAAAAGCTAGCGATCGCTATCCGCAGTTAGGAATTTCTAGCACTTTTGGCAAAAAACACTGCGGGTAGCAAAACATTCGTTTTTATAACACAGGGGCAGGACAATTAGCATTAGCGACTGTTGTCTGCTAATTGCTGTTCCTGCCAGAAATGGGGTCGATCTCCCGCAAGCCAGCCATCGAGCGTTGCTGTTTGAGGCTTTGCACTTCCAGCAGCAAGGATTCGATTTCCGCTTGCAAGTGCAGGAACTTAACTTGCTGATCGGCTTGGTAGGGGCACTTCACTGAATTTACTTTGCGGGCAAAACTGGTCGATAGCG
Source organism: Microcoleus sp. MON1_C1 (assembly GCF_036701945.1). NCBI lineage: Bacteria > Bacillati > Cyanobacteriota > Cyanophyceae > Oscillatoriales > Microcoleaceae > Microcoleus > Microcoleus sp. MON1_C1. The sequence continues at coordinate 178,587 of NZ_JAUBRO010000002.1, forward strand.
TAGAAGAACTAGCCATTTCGGGATTGCTCGCGGTAACTTGAGGCCGGGAAAGAGTCGATGAATTATTTGACATTAGTAATTGGGTAGACATATCTACACATTCACACCATTAAGTTACTTTAACCTGAACCGATCGTATTAAACATCAAATTAACCGATCGAGCTAAAATTAGTGTAAATTCTTCGGCCATTGCCTAAAACCATTGACACCGTGACCCTGATTCTACCTGCTACTGACTCTGCTGCTAACTCTGCTGCCCGCGCCGCCGAGCCGAAACGCTACGGCTGGCCCGGCTTGATCGAAGCTTATCGCCCCTACCTGCCGGTGACGGAAACCACGCCGGTAGTGACCCTCCAAGAAGGCAATACTCCCCTGATTCCAGCACCTGCGCTCGCCTCTATCATCGGTCGAGACGTGCGCGTCCTAGTGAAATACGACGGCCTCAACCCCACTGGTAGTTTCAAAGACCGGGGGATGACAATGGCGATTTCCAAGGCGAAGGAAGCTGGTGCCGAGGCAGTAATTTGCGCCAGTACCGGCAATACTTCGGCCGCTGCCGCCGCCTACGCCCGACGCGGGGGGATGCGAGCTTTCGTGTTGATTCCCGAGGGTTACGTGGCTTTGGGCAAGTTGGCGCAAGCTTTGCTTTACGGTGCGGAAGTCATTTCGATTGGCGGAAATTTCGATCGAGCCTTAGAAATTGTCCGCGAAATGGCTGTTAACTACCCCGTGACTTTGGTAAATTCGGTGAATCCTTACCGCTTGGAAGGTCAGAAAACCGGGGCTTTTGAAGTGGTGGACGCTTTAGGCGACGCCCCAGACTGGCTGTGCATTCCCGTAGGAAATGCGGGAAACATCACAGCATACTGGATGGGTTTTTGTCAATACCACCAAGCCAAAAAATGTTCGCGCTTGCCGCAGATGATGGGATTTCAAGCGGCCGGGGCTGCACCGTTGGTAACGGGAGAACCGGTGGCGCACCCGGACACCCTGGCGACGGCAATTCGGATTGGGAATCCGGCTAGCTGGAAACAGGCGATCGCAGCTTCCGAAGCCAGCCGCGGCGGTTTTGCCGCAGTCACCGACGCCGAAATTCTGGACGCTTACCGCTTGTTAGCATCGCAGGAAGGGATTTTCTGCGAACCAGCCAGTGCAGCTTCTGTGGCCGGTTTGCTGAAGGTGAAAGACCAAGTTCCGACTGGGGCGACGGTGGTTTGCGTGTTGACTGGTAACGGTTTGAAAGACCCGGATACCGCAATTAATCACAGCAACAATCTGTTTAAAAGCGGTATTGCTCCGACTTTGGATGCGGTAGCTGGAGCGATGGGATTTTAAAAGAAGGAAGAGGGAACAGGGAAATATGAAAACTCTTTGTCATCTTCTCTCTCTTCTCTTCCTCTGCGTCCTCTGCGTCCTCTGCGGTTCGTTAAAAAAATTCTTAATTCATCACCAGGAGCAAACAGAATGGTTCAATCACCTGCCAAACTTCTAAGTGTTGATGAATTTATTGCCAACTTTGGCGACAGCGAGCGTTACGAACTAATCGATGGTGAATTAACCGAAATGGAACCAACGGGGCCGCACGAACAAGTATCCGCCTTCCTCGGGCGAAAACTCAATGTAGAAATCGATCGTGTGGATCTACCCTACTTTATTCCCCCTCGCTGTCTCATCAAACTATTAGGAACAGCAACAGCGTTTCGCCCCGACGTACTTGTAGTAGATCGAACTCAACTAATTAATGAACCTTTGTGGCAACAAGAACCTGTAATTACATCGGGAAACTCAATTAAACTAATCGCTGAAGTCGTCAGCACCAATTGGCAGAACGACTACGCCCGCAAAGTTGAAGATTACGCACTGCTGGGAGTGCCTGAGTATTGGATTGTGGATTATCTGGGCATTGGCGGCAGAGAATATATTGGCAAACCCAAACAGCCGACAATTACGATTTGTATGCTGCGAGAAGATGAGTATCAAAAACAGTTGTTTCAAAAGAGCGATCGACTGATTTCTTCGCTCTTCCCAGACTTGCAGTTAACCGCACAACAAATCTTAGCAGCAAGCAGTATTTTAAATTCATGATTACCAAACGGCGGTAGTTCGAGTAACAGTAAGCTGCGTAGCGTACACCCTACAGAATAACTTCAAAGAGCTTGTATGGTGCGGAGCGTCAATAAAACTTTAGCGATTATACAATGACTAGCCCTACTGCAACCCTGTTAATTGCCTGTCCCGATCGCAAAGGACTCGTCGCCTTACTTGCCAATTTTATCGCATCCCACAACGGCAATATCATCCACGCGGATCACCATACAGATTTTACCGCTGGATTATTTCTAAGCAGGCTAGAATGGCAATTAGATGATTTTGACTTAACCACCGAACAAATAACACCTGCTTTTAGTGAAATAGCCAAGGACTTACAAGCCAACTGGCAATTGCATTTCTCCCATCAAATTCGGCGGATCGCGGTTTTTGTAAGCCGTCAAGATCATTGTTTATTAGACTTGATTTGGCGACAGCGAGCGCAAGAAATCAGAGGTGAAATTCCGCTGATAATCAGCAACCATCAAAATTTAAAGCCTGTTGCCGCACAATACGGTATCGACTTTGAGTATATTCCCATTACTAAAGACAATAAAGCTATTCAAGAAGCACAACAGTTAGAAATTATTAAAAAATATAATATTGATTTAGTAGTTTTGGCTAAATATATGCAAATCTTGAGTCAAGACTTTATCAGAAAATTTCCCAATGTGATTAATATTCACCATTCATTTTTACCCGCGTTTGTGGGTGCAAACCCCTACGGAAGGGCTTATGAAAGAGGGGTAAAAATTATCGGTGCAACAGCCCACTACGTTACACCAGATTTAGATGCTGGCCCGATTATCGAACAAGATGTTGTGCGCGTCAGTCACCGCGATGAAGTGTCTGATTTGGTTCGCAAAGGTAAAGATTTAGAAAGAGTTGTGTTAGCAAGAGCCGTGCGATATCATTTACAAAATCGTGTTTTAGTTTATGGCAATCGGACTGTGGTTTTTGCTTAAAAATTAGGCATGAGATCGATCGGGTTTGTTACTCCTTCGATCGCTCGGTGATTAATATAAATTCCAGTTGCACCAGCCAAGTGCAGCGAATCCCAAAGTTTGCTCCACTTGACATTATTCATGACTTGTGATGCGGTTAAGATTTTCCGTTGCCGTCTGGTTGCGATCGCCCTTGGGTCAGTTTTCGCACAGAGCCACTAATACGACGAGGTTTCGGAACTTTACGTTTGTCTGCGGGCCATCCTTCACGCTGCTGGGAGCGATCGCCATCGGTTTCTTCGGTTCGATCGTGCAACAAGATGTTCCGCGTGGGATAAGGCAAATCGATGCCGTTTTCCACATATAGCTTTTTTTTAATAGCACAAATTACCTTGTCGCGCGATCGCAGATCGTCAATTCGGCGCGGCGGAGCAATCCACCACCGAACGCGGAGATTGACCGTACTTTCTGCTAGATCCATCGCCAGTACATCGGGTGCAGGAGCTTTTAAAACCTCCTTCAGGCTGTACAGTGCTTCCAGGATTAACTGCTTGGCGTGGTCAATATCGTCGCCGTAACCAATACTAATATCGTATTCCATGCGGCGTTGATCGAAAGCGGTATTCACTGTCACCGTATTCGTAAACAATTCGGCATTAGGAATGACAATCCGCCGACCATCATAAGTTTGGATTGTTGTAGCGCGGGTCTCAATATTTTCTACCGTTCCCTCAAAGTTTTTAAACACAATTTGGTCATCGATTCGGAACGGTTCCGTCAACAGAATTAGGATACCGGCTAAAAAGTTTTGCAAGATCTCGCGAAATGCAAAACCAATCGCCACCCCGCTAATTCCCAGCAATTGCACCAAATCCCCAGCTTTCAATGTGGGAATTACAATCGAAAGAGCAATAAACAGACCCACTAGAACGATCGTACCCTGCGCCAACCGTCCTAACACCAGCCCCAAATTTCGAGCTTGGTGGTGGTTGCGGGTAACTCGCCTGACCACTCTCTTAATTTGCCTACCCACAAAGTAAAAAATTGCAAAGACAATTAATGCCAGCACAATATTGGGCAGCATGATCATAAAGCTGTCGATCATGCTCTGAATCTTTTTCCAGACTATGGATATCTCTGCCTTCATGAAGTTTCCTCGCGCATCAGCCGTTGTCGATAGTAGTAAAATTTAGCTCGATTAAGTTCTATCTAAAGGCTGTAGATTACTACGACGCGAGGCAGATTTTTTGGCAGTTTTCAAAATTTTGAATGCGGATTATAGGTTGGGATATAGTACAGTTACATCGATTAGTAAACTTCCTGTAGGTGCGGAATAATAAAGAAGCCGATGAATTAATGCCGCTTAATTGCAGGAAAAACAAAAACAAGGAATCGCTGACTAAATCCCACCTGCCGATGGTAATCGCCATGCCGACACTTCCTGAATTTTTAACTCCTAATTCCCAAAGGGCGGTAAATCGAGTAACTGATTTTTAGAAGGTGGAAGCTGGGCGGGTTTTTTGCCTGGGGCGGAAGTTTGGCGGATTTCCAGAGCTGTTTCGCCAGGATTTGCAGTGCGAGTAGGTACTATCTCCAAAGAATATACTGTCTCGGTTTTTGCAGGAGCGGGATTTTGGGCTTTCGTGAGCAAGTCAACAGCATCTCCGAGGGCGCTAGTTAAATTTTTGCTAGTTTCGGCGTGGCGGGCTTCTTCTTGTTTGAGGGCTTGAGTGAGTTGTTTAACTTGTTCGATCGCCCGATCGCGCTCTTCGAGAACTTCTGCTAACTTAGCTTTCAGTTCGCCTACTGTTTGCAGTTGTGCGATTTCCTGCTGGCGAGCAACCCCAGCATCATCCTCTTCGGGCACAATGGGAGAAAAATTTTGTAACTGCTCTATTTGTGCTTCCAGAGAAGCGATGATTTGCTGAGTTAATTTAGCATCATTCCGCCGCTGCTCGGCTTCGGTATTGTAGAGTTGGCGCCACTGAGCCGCACTTTCACCGGCCTCATCGCGATCGCGCGAAACTTCTGTTAACTGCTGTTGCAGCCGCTTGATTTCATCTAACCACTGTCTGACATCCTGAGCCATATTGATTTTAGATTTTAGATTTTAGATTTTAGATTTTAGATTTTAGATTTTAGATTAGCAACGGCACATTGGTAATGGCTTAATTAATTAACGCTCCTTATTTCCAGTTGCCCGATCGTCCTGCATCCATTTTCCCTTTTCTAGTTCCCCCTCTCCTGTGCGCTATGAACATTTCTTACTCGTTGCGCTACCTGATTTTAGCTTTGTTTAAGGCGCTTTTAAGCTTGCTTCGAGCTCTCAAACGGAAATTTGGGGGTTTTTGGCTGTTTTGTCGGTGTTTGACTTGGGGTACGCTCAAGGAAGTCGGGGCGAAGGCGGGAGAGCAGCGTTTGCCGGGGCTGTCTGCGGAAATGGCCTACAATTCTATGCTGGCGCTGTTTCCGGGGCTGTTGGCCATGTTATCTGCGATCGCTCTCTTTGAACCTTTGCAGTCAACACTTTATCAACTCGCCCGTCTTTTGGGCGAAGTTATACCCGATGACGTGCGGAATTTGATTGCTGGCTTAATCAAAGAAATTCTCTTAACTCGGAGTAAAGGGCTGTTTTCAGTGAGCTTTTTTGGGGCGATTTGGATATTTTCTGGAGTAATGAGCGCCGCGATGGCTGCACTCGATCGCATCCATGAAATCCCGATCGATCGAACTAGACCATTTTGGAAAGCCAAACTTATTTCTCTGGCGCTCAGTATCGGTACAATTGTGCTGTTAATTCTAGCATCGGGAGTAGTATTTGTCAGCGACTTAATTGTACAAGCTATTGCCCGCCAGAGTTGCCTGCTGGAGTCTGTGGCCAATTGCGATTTAAAAGATGTCCAAAATTGCTTGCTCCTCGCCGGCAATTGCCCTTTGGAGTCGCAACTGTTAGGTGCTTGGCGGCTGTGGCGGTGGCCGATTTCTTTGGGAATTGTATCACTGGCTTTTGCTTTTGTTTACCGCTACGGGCCTAGCCGCCGTCAACCAGATATTCCTATTTTGTCGGGAGCTGTTTTGGCTGCTATTTTGTGGGCGCTCTTTTCAGCTTTATTTCGGTTTTATGTTTTGCATTTGGGCAATTTCACCTGGACTTTCGGCACAATCGGAAGTTTTATTGTGTTGCTGCTGTGGCTGGATATTTCTTCTTTGGTGATGCTGATAGGCGCTCAGTTGAATGTGACAGTGGGAAAGGCTATGAAACAATCAAAATTAAAATAATTTGTTAATTTTGAATTGTTAATTGTTATTTGCCGGATGCTGGCTTACCTACGGAGTAAAGTGCTGAGGATGCCCGCAACAAAAGAAAGAAAAATCAGTATCCATATGACACCACCGGGAATGAATGTCAAGAGGCCAACACCTCTGAGAATCCAAACTAGGAGGGTGAGGCCCAGGATAGTCAAAAAGATGCGGGTAGATAGTCGCATTTGAAATCTAGGAGAATTAGTCATGTTGAATGTTAAAGTTTTGTCTGGATCAATGATAGCTGCTTTGCTGGCGATCGGCAGTTACCTCACCTTAATTTCCACTCCCGGTTCCACGGTTGCGCTGAGGGCTACAAATGTGCTGGGAGAAGCGGCAAATGCTGCTCAAAAAACACCTTCTGCAAATTTAACAATTTCCGATCGCACAATTGGAGCGGCGAAGGTGGGGATGACTTTCGGACAATTGAAAAAGACTCTGGGTTCCACGGCGCAGTTTAAGGTACAGTCTCCTTTTATGGTAGACTTTGATGCTGTGGCTGTCAGTCAGTCGGGAAAAGTGCAATATCGGATTATCTATGCTGCGGGTACAAAGCTAAAAGATACCGATGTCATTGAACTTTTGATGACTGAGAATTCTAGTTATAAAACAGGTCAGGGCGTCGGGCCGGGAATGACTTTGAAACAAGCGGAGGCAATTTACGGCAAGGCGACTTTATCTTATAACGTGGATAATGAAATGAGAGAAGGGGTTGTATTTGCCAAGCAACCCACTAGAAACATTATGTTTGTTCCCCAGGCTGAAGGGAAACAATTTGCGGGAGTTTATGGCGCTGGTAAAGGGGGGTTTTATCAGACTAACAAGTATCAGCCGAATGCTGTAATTAAGTCTGTGATGGTGCGGAAGTAGCCTTCGCATCATCCCCAGAAACCGGGTTTCTTCCGAGATATCTCGCCATTTAACCTAAATTATCAGAGAAACCCGGTTTCTTAGCCTAAAATTATGGAATACCTGTAGTTACATCCAAATACTCTTGATTGTCAAGATAAGTTTTAATATTCTCCAGTATTTGACGTAGGTATTCTATGACTTCCTCCTTAATCTTTAAAAGATCCTCAATAGTCTGATCTCGCCCCACTTCCTCAAAAGACTTATCTCCGTGTGTTAAGTCATTCCTGTTGCGTTTAATAACTACAAGGTTTTGCCCGTTCTTTGTCTTAGCAAAGTCTGTTTGATATGAAAAACCGTATTTTTCGGCTATTTCTTTAATCAACTTAGCATCCACATTTCCTGAAAATAGTTCTTTACGTTCAAGTGTAGCTGTGATGATGTCTGTAGATATTTGATTGATTTCTAAATGAATTTTCTCAGCAGCACGGTTTTTAAGATTTTGAAGAACAATCATTTTGATTTTTGGTTTGAGTTGATCGAAGGAAATTGCTTGATTTTTTAACTCATCAAATATGGCTACAATGGCATTTCGCATAGTGGATTCAACTAAGTTATACAATAACAACAAGCCATTGGCTTTTAGAGTTTTTGCCAACTCAGGATTAAGACTTTGTATTTGATATTGTCCAGCACTATCGGCGACAGCTAACTTAGTGGTTTGTTTGATTAAGCCCTCTAAAAAGATGAAGTAATCATTTACCTCTTGAGCGCGTGTATTGAAATCTAAGAGTACAGTATTCATCTTTAGCCTAGCAGTTGATCGCGGACATACTCAATGCGTGAAACTACTTTATTTTTAGAACTGCTAGCAGTAGATTTTGTGTAATCCTTAAAATCTTGTGAATTGAGCAAGTCTGTTGACTTTGGCTCAAGATTGCTGGTTTCTCTCAAAGCAAGAGCAACACCGACAGCCAAAGACTCGAATTTAATCCGAGTTGTTGTTCTCGCGCCATTTTTACCTTGGCGAAATCCTTGAGGAAAATATTTTTCTACAAAATTTAGCATTGACTCGAATTCTGCCCGCATTTTTTCGCGATCGAATCTCGGATCTTCATTTACTTGCTTCAGATACTCATCAAGGAATATGTTTATCTTACTATTAAAGTTCTGATAGTTATTTAAAAATGCAAAAAAACGCAACACAAATTCTTGCGGTTCGCGTCTGCGAATAGCAAACTCAGAAAAAGCGCATAATTGGCGGAACTTGTCATGTCTCGATAGTTCCTCAATCAGTTTGAGAAACGGGCCGGGCAGTATGCCTCTGCGCTGTTCCATCTCGTTTAGCTGGACGCTACCTGTATTAATGCGTTCAAATAAATCTCTTCGCACTTCCTCATTTGCACTTTCAGTTAGTTGAATCATCCGAAGTGTAGTGCGGTTGAAGCGCCTCTGACGGGCAAGGGGCAAATCAGCAAACTTAAATCCATTTAAACTCTGTAATTTGTTTAATTCTGTCAAAGTTAATTCGTTATTGATAAATCTACTTAGAGTCCGAATGCGTTGTGTACCATCTATTATTTCTAAACGGGCTTCATCGTTTTCGTCCTCATGGATGTCAGCAACAAAAATATAAGGTATTGGCAGACCCAAAAATATAGACTCAATCAACTTTGACTGCGTTGCTTCATCCCAAGCCATTTCACGTTGGTAGTCGGGGATGAACAACTCATTGGTATCATCATCCTTTCCTGCCATATATTTTTGAACGAGTATTTCGACTGGATACTCTTTGGTATCGTAATTAACTAGCTGCTGCTTGTCGCGGATTTCGGCTTCAGCAGCATCAACCTTTTTGTGTTGCTCGGTAATTTCTAGTTTCGATCGCATATTCTTAAATAATAATCGGATATTGCGGAGTGAATAGACTTATCGGTACTATGATTTTACCATAAAAATTTGGGACTTACTTGGTAAAAGCGATCGCACTTATCAAAAAAAGTGCGATCGCCAATGTTTAGTTAACTGAAACCGCCGCGAAAATTACCATTTATAACGCGCTGGTGACGGGATTGGAAGGGCTGCCCAACGCCGATAAACGGTGACTGTCGCCACTGCGATCGAACACAACCTCAAACTTGACGTGGGGTATAGTTTGTCGCAAAAACTGAAAATGCCCGTCTGCATCTGAACGACTGCGGAAGCGGGCAACAATAATCCATTGCTGAGTCGGTAACAAACGGGCGATCGCCCAACAACACAAGCGTTGTTTGTATGTCATCATAGAATTTGTCTCCATTGAATGTTGGAGCCAGAGCCAGCCCGGAACCTTGGACAGTAAGGGGCTGGCTTTTGACTTGTTAGGGCTTGAGCCTTATATACACTAATAGCATAAGTTGATGTCATTGACATCAAATGACACAAAAAGAGATCAAAGGGTGTTGGAGTGTAAGATTGAAGACAATTGAAGTAAAACCATGCCTGCCAATGCCTTCACGAATGCGAGTCACAGTTACACTGCCAGAAGACGTTCATCAAGCCTTGTCCGAATGGGCCGAAGAAGAAGATAGAACGCTCGCAAACCTGCTTTCCCATGTGGCAGCTAAAGCAGTCAGAGAACGCCAAGAGCAGAAAAAAGATAAATCAGAAGGCGATCGCCCTTAAGCGATGGCCCCGGCGTAAGATGGACTGTGTTGAAATGTTTTGCAGTACAACGAAATGGCTTCACGGGGACGAGTTACCGCATACCTACCAGAAGAGATTCAAAAAGCTCTCGAAGAATGGGCAGAAGAAGACAGCAGATCCGTTAGCAGTTTGGCAACGTACCTGCTGACGAAATCTGTTCGAGAACGCCAAGAGCAGAAAAAAGATAAATCAGAAAGCGATCGCCCTTAAGAACGATCGCCCGCAATCCCATCTGCGTTCATCCGCGTCCATCCGCCTACATCTGCGGAAAAAAAAAGAACCACCGCCTCAAAAAAATAAGGTGGGCCGCAGCCCACCCTACTTAAATTATTTCGCAGTCACCAACTGAGCCGGCAGTCGCTTAAACGCCAACCTTTCATTCTCGATATCCACAAAAATGGTATCGCCGTCAGCAAAATCTCCCCGCAAAATACCCTTCGCCATTTGCGTTTCCAACTCGCGTTGAATTCCCCGCTTCAAAGGCCGCGCACCGTAAACCGGATCGTAACCAATTTCTGCTAAGAAATCGATCGCAGATTCCGACAATTTCAGAGACATTTTGCGATCGGCTAACCGTTTTTCCAAGCGCTTAACTTGCAACTGCACAATCTGCCGCAGTTCGGCCTTACTCAAACCGTGGAAGATAATCATCTCATCAATCCGGTTCAAGAATTCCGGGCGGAAAGTTCCCCGCATCGCTTCCATCACCCGACTCCGCATTTGTTCGTTATCTCCCGCCACATCTAAGATGTATTGAGAGCCAACATTCGATGTCATAATAATCACAGAATTCTTAAAGTCTACCGTGTGACCTTGAGCATCGGTAACGCGGCCGTCATCCAGAATTTGCAGCATGATGTTGAAAACATCCGGGTGCGCTTTCTCGATTTCATCAAATAGAATCACTGAGTAAGGACGGCGGCGCACAGCCTCAGTTAATTGTCCGCCTTCATCGTAGCCGACGTATCCCGGAGGCGCACCAATTAACCGCGAAACCGCGTGTTTCTCCATGTATTCCGACATATCAATTCGCACGATCGCTTCTTCCGTGTCGAACAGATAAGACGCTAATGCTTTGGCTAATTCGGTTTTGCCAACACCCGTGGGGCCGAGGAAGATAAAACTCGCAACCGGACGATTTGGATCGGCTAAACCTGCGCGCGATCGCTGAATTGCATCTGCAACCGCCGTCACCGCTTCATCCTGTCCGATTACCCGCTTGTGCAGTTCATCTTCCAAGTGCAGAAGTTTCTGCATTTCCGATTCAACCAACTTGCTGATCGGAATTCCCGTCCACTTAGAAATAATCTCGGCAATGTCGGATTCGGTGACTTCTTCCCGCAGCAGAGTTTGACCTGTGGTTTGAGTTGCTGAAAGTTGAGCTTCTGCTTCTTGCAGTTGTTTTTGCAACTGAGTTAACGTGCCGTATTTCAACTCAGCAGCGCGGTTCAGGTCATATTTTAATTCAGCTTGCTGAATTTCAATATTCACCTTATCAATCTGTTCTTTAATCTTTTGAATGCTGCCGATGACACCTTTTTCCGATTGCCACTGGGCATTCAAAGCGTTTTGCTGTTCCTTGAAGTTGGCTAAGTCTTTTTCCAGTCTTTCCAAGCGTTCTATCGAAGCAGAGTTACTTTCTTTTTGCAGCGACAGTCTTTCCATTTCTAGCTGCAAAATCCTGCGGTCGATTTCGTCTAGTTCTTCCGGCTTAGAGGTAATCTCCATTTTGAGTTTAGCGGCTGCTTCGTCCACCAAGTCAATGGCTTTGTCTGGCAGAAAGCGATCGCTAATATATCGAGTAGACAAAGTAGCCGCCGCCACTAGGGCGCTGTCAGAAATTTTCACGCCGTGGTGAACTTCGTAGCGTTCTTTCAAGCCCCGCAAAATCGAGACAGTATCTTCAACTGTCGGTTGGTCAACATAAACTTGTTGAAAACGGCGTTCTAGTGCCGCATCTTTTTCGAGGTACTTGCGGTATTCGTCGAGAGTTGTAGCGCCGATACAGCGCAATTCTCCCCTCGCTAACATGGGTTTTAGCAAGTTGCCGGCATCCATCGATCCTTGAGTTGCGCCGGCACCGACAACGGTGTGAATTTCATCAATAAATAAGATGACTTTGCCGTTGCTGTCCATCACTTCTTTGAGTACCGCTTTCAAGCGTTCTTCAAATTCTCCCCGGAATTTTGCCCCGGCAATTAACGCGCCCATATCTAAGCTAATTAATTGTCTGTCTTTGAGAGATTGCGGCACATCTCCGGTGATAATTCGCTGGGCGAGTCCTTCGGCGATCGCAGTTTTGCCGACTCCCGGTTCCCCAATCAATACCGGGTTATTTTTGGTGCGACGGCTCAAAATTTGAATCGTGCGGCGGATTTCGTCATCCCGTCCGATTACCGGATCGAGTTTGCCTTGACGCGCGGCTTCAGTCAAATCTCGGCCGTATTTTTCCAGCGCTTCGTATTTGCCTTCTGGATTTTGATCGGTCACTTTGTTCTTCCCCCGGACTTGGGTAATGATATCTTTGAGCTTGCCTTCATCTAGTTTAAATTCTTGTAGTAGGTTTTTGCCAAAACGATCGTCCTTAACGTAACCTAGTATCAAATGCTCGATCGAAATAAATTCATCGCCGTAGTCTTTGCGATAAGTTTCGGCGCGATCGAGCAAAGTGTCGAGAGAACGACCTAGATAAACGTTGCCGCCGCTTCCTGAGATTTTCGGCTGGCGGCTGATAAACTCATCAGTGCGATCGCGCAATTTTGCTACAGAAACTCCCGCTTTGTTAAATAAGCTGCTAGCGAGTCCCGATTCTTGTTCCAGCAAAGCTTTCATCAAGTGTTCGCTTTCTAGCTGCTGCTGCTGACCTGCTTTGACGATTTCGGGGGTGCGGGCGAGGGCTTCCCAGGCTTTTTCTGTAAATTGGTTTGGATTATTCGGTTGCATAAATTTTAATTCCCTGCATTAAAAATGATGACTGCTGTAGAGGCAATTGCTTGATTCCTCGTACAATTGTCATTGTAGGGAGTTGCGGAGGGCCGGCGGATCGGTGTTCCCCTCTCTGTAGATAGGTATTTCCGTCCTTTGTCGCAGTCTCTGGCAGCCAAAAGCCAACTCTCGCCCCTAAAAGTTGCACTCTTGGATAAAAGCAACTCTCACATTAAAAATGCTTTCTAGTGCCACTTGAAAAAACTGCACATTCTTAAACAGTCTCTTGCGGAAAATGGAGAAATACTCATGTAAATAGGAGAGAGGACTTGAGAATCGTCACAGTCCTATAGCTAAACCCAAAGCGTTATTGTTTTACGCATCAATAACAGCCGCTATAACTCTCAGAACAGGACTATATAGCTATGAAAATTTTACCTTTAATTTCGTTAGGTATTATAGCAAGTGCCGCGATCGCAGTCGCCCCTGAAGCTTTGGCAAGTACCTGGCGTGCCGCACACCGGATGTCTGGTTTTTCCGCCGACAGCAATTACTACTTGTATCTAGAAAGTTCCAGAGATACAGGAGCGGGAATTCCCAAAGCAAAATTGCAAATTGTCCAAGTTCCTGCAAATTCCTGCATCAAAAATGGGTGTATCCAAACTAAATATGGCGAGCCAGACTCGAATAAAAGCACTAAAATGGCAGAAGATGACTTGCTTAAAAAAAGTTGGAATAGCAGGGAAACTTTGAAGTTAACTCCTCCTCAAGCTGGCACTAAACTGAACATTATTTCTCGTACTCCCGGAGCCAATGGAAGCGAGACAGTCGCCGTCAAAGTCAATACAGCAAAGCCTTTACAAATTCGTCTGGAACAGCGGCAAAAAACTGCTTCTCCTGGCAAAGAAAGCGCGGCAATGCGTCTTGTAATTAATCATAACGGTCGGCAGCGTGTCCTCGGATCGCTGAACAATTTTCAAGATTGGGTGTTCTCTTATTCAATCCGAGAAGTTCGTTTGTCTCCGAACGGGCGCAATGTCGTTGTCCTGGTGGACAAGACAGAACGCACTTTTGAAGGAGTCTTGAAAACTACTGTTGTACAAGGCTTTGTTCTTTAGGCTTGCTATATTCCCAGGTTTTGACCTGGGAATTCTCAAAACTTACGCAGAACCCCTATCTGTAAGGTACACACGGCGCACCTACAGATAGAGTCTGTGCGTCACTCCCGATCGGGTTGTTAATTATTCTTTATTTTGATAATTGATATATCAATACATTTTAAAATTTCCCTTTTCCTTCCTCGCTCTTTCTTTTTCCTTGAACGTCTGCCTCCTGACTATTGACGAATCCTCAATCATTAATCCGTGTATCCCTGTCAAAATCCCTATCTTGCCTGACTTCATGCCTGCATTACCACCCGTTCCGGGAGACTGACAATAAAAGTTGAACCTTTACCGTCCTCGCTTTCGACGCTAATTTCGCCGCCGAGAATTTGACACAAACGCTGGCTAATTGTCAATCCCAAACCCGTGCCTCCATACTTGCGGGTAGTCGAGGCATCAGCTTGAATAAAAGGTTTAAATATCTGCTCTAATTGCTCGTTTGTCATCCCAATGCCGGTGTCGCTGACTCTAAAAATTAACACTTGAGAACTGTAGTTTGAACCCGAGTAAAAATCATTATTTTTATTTTGTTTCGCCGGCCTTGATTTTTCAATTATAATTCTTTCGACGCCGATAGTAATGACGCCTTTTTCGGTAAATTTGGCAGCATTGCTGAGCAAATTGAGAAGAATTTGCCGCACTTTCGGTTGATCGGCGTACATTGTGCCGAGTTCGCCTTTGGTTTTCAGTGCTAAAGCATTGCCTTTTTTCTCTACTAGCGGTTGAGCCGTAGTCATCACTTCTTCAATCATGGTAGCCACGTCGAAGTTTTCTAAATAAAGGGTGACGTGACCTGCTTCTATTTTAGAAATGTCGAGGATGTCGCTAATCATATCCAGCAGGTGTTTGCCTGCGGTTTGAATTTTTTCTAAGTCGGGGAGAAAATCTTCGGAACCGGAATCTTGAGCATCTTCTTGCAGCATTTCGCTGTAGTTAATGATGGCATTGAGGGGGGTGCGGAGTTCGTGGCTCATGTTGGCGAGAAATGCACTTTTGGAGCGGTTGGCAGCTTCGGCGGCTACTTTTGCTTCGTGCAATTCTTCTGTGTATTCCGCTACTCTTTGGATCAGTTCGTTGAGGGAAATTGCTAGCATTCCCACTTCGTCGGAAGTAGTGACGGGTACTTGCAAATCAAAGTTCGATTCTTCTGTGACTCGCTGAGCGATGAGGGTGGTGGCTTCTAGGGAGCGAGCGATCGCCCCGCTGGTGTATGCTGCTAGAATTGCTGCGATCGCACCTGATATCAAGAGAGAGCCAACGAGAATGAGAGTTCCGAGTTTTTCGGCATTTTCGTAGGTTCTAAATGCCTCGTCTGCTTTCTCGCGAAATTGGCCGGCCAGTTGGGCTGAATCCTCGGAAAACTCTTTGAGTTTCAAAGCAGTTTCGCCCGCCACAAAATTGTTCAAATTCTGCCCCAAAGCCTGCTGCTGCTTCGGATTCAAAGCAGATAATTTCGCAGTAGCCAACATTTTTTGTACTTGTTGAAAGTATGATTCTACGGTTTTGCCGTTGACTTGAGCGAACTGTTGAAGCTGTTGGTAGTCTTTGGCAATCTCGGGATTCTTCGTCTGCGACGGGGCTTGCAGTTGTTCGAGGATGCCGCTCATCTGAGCAACGCGAGTCAGGAATTCGGAGCGTTGGCGATCGAAAATTTGCGGTTTGGCCGTCAGACTCGCCAGCTCTTGCTGCTGAATTCTGACTTCCTGCACCGTGTTATTGAGGTTTGTCAGGATTTCCGCTTTCTCTCGGTCGATCGCTAGTTTTTCTCTAACTTGCTGTTTGTGATAGGATTCTACTCCCCGTCCCGCCACAGCACCTAAAACGGCAATACCAAGGACCAAGGCGTATCCGCAGCCGATTTTCTGCCTGATACCTAAGCGGCCCAACAGACTTTTCACGCCTATTTGAGGAGGGTTCTGCAGTTGATTTTTCAAAGCTAAGGTTAAAGACATGGGCAATGTACTCGTCACCTTTGAGAGGCACCATCTATATTCTAATTGATGCCTGCCTGAGGGTAAATAAAGTTCTGGCTTCAAGTCAGGTTTCGGCAGTTGTGGGGTCTTTGCAGGGTTCCACAGCTCGATCGGCTTGACACTTTGGAGGAGTTATGCGTAACAAGTTATAGCAGAAAAAATAAGGCTCTTCGGCTGCCTTCGGCTCCCTTCCCTTCGGCGATACGAGCGGGCAAGTCGCTCAGAGTAAAAAAAGCAAGAAGGAAGAAGCAGTCAAAGACATGGTTTCAGTCATTAAGAACGTACTCACCGTCGGGCGTGGTTGCGATATAAGTCGCGAGTTATAAGTTGCAAGTTATGAGTTAGATTTCTGATTGAAAACTCTACTCTACTCGCAACCCACAACTCTCTCGCTGTTCCCCTACTGGCAAAGTCGAAATTGTGCTATATCAGCAGGAATTCTTGAAGCATTAGGTACGTTTGCAGAGGCAGGAACGAAGATTCCCAGGCCGTAACTGCAACCCTCTGCAGTCGTGCATTCGCCGGGTTTAGCACTGATTTGATATTCGCCTTGGGATGGGGGAGTAAAAGAGATTGACGCCAGTTCGCCTGTTTTTTGACTGACAGCGACTTCCTGACCGCTTGCATCCTTGAGAGCTAGCTTTAAATCCTGGCAATTTCCGTCGCAAGTGGCAACAAAAACATACTCCACATTAGGATGCAACGTCGCTCTAAAAGGAGATGAAACTTGCTTGCGAACTTGGCCCAGCAACGGCACAAATACTAATTTTTGACCGTTGCCTTTCCGCTGGTCAACTTCTGTTTTCAAGCGACAAATAACCGTTTTTTGGTTGTCGGTCAGTTCTTGAGCAATCGCATTTCCTACAATTGCAGTACCGAGGATCAGCGCAAGACCGGAAATAACCAGATGTTTGAAATTCATTGATGTCCCTTAAAGTTAATTTTGGGTGATTGCAATAGACCGCTTTTGTCAGCAGTCTATTAGTTTATCTGGAGCCTATCACATTTGTTGACTTTTCCGAAAAAACAGGTCGGAGAAAAGTGCGATCGAACTCAAGTCTGGTTTTAGATGAATCTGGCGTCAGCTATCGCCGAAACTCCACAGATTGCAGACCGTAGGAGCAGAACCTCGTCCTGATTGTATTGTACTAAATTAGGACGATCGCCATCAGTATCTAGAAACCCGGTTTCTGGGCGGATGCCTCGCAGCTCAACCTACGATTTATAGTAGAGACCGGGTTTAACAAGACCTGAATCTGTCCAAGACTGTAAATCTCTGATACAGGTTCCCAGATTCCCTGTCAACAACATAATACAAATTTAAAAAAGTCTTGCTACCATCCTCAATCTTATACCAATTATTAAAATTCAAAGCGAACCGTAAGGACACGGCAATGCCGTGTCCCTACTCAATATCCCTCCGTTAAATCCGTTAAATCCCTTCTACAATCCATTGCCTAACTTCCTTCTTCCGATCATTTATCACTGTTCCGAAATTTCCACGCAGGAACAAACTTAGAATCTCCCCAAACGCCGCGACGCTTTTTCTTAGCTTCGGCTTCCGCTTGTTCCAAAACACTGGCACTCGGACAGTTTTTCAAGTAAGGACGGTAAACCATTGCTAATCCTTCGCGGATCAAAACTTCTTGGGCAAATGTGCCGTTTGGCAAACGAACTTCGCTAACTTTGCGGCCGTAGCGGTCAGTATCGGTGACGGTCAAGACAACGCGACCCCCCCCTTCTTTGACTAGCTGCTGCATTCTTTGGTGCGCTAGATTTCCCCACTTAAATTGATTTTTTTTTGCTGCTGCTTTGCTATTTTTCTCAGCATTTGTGTGCGCGACTTCCGGTGCATCTACACAGGCAAAACGCACTTTTATATCTTTCCCGGCGCTATCGCTGGCGACAAGGGTGTCGCCGTCGCTGACTCGCTTGACAGCATAGTTGTTGGGCGCTAACTTTTGTGGACACCCGAATAGTAACAATAGCAAAGCAACTGCACTTAAGGTTTTTATTTTGGGGAAAATGGCGATTTTAATTTGGTTCATATTTCTGTGTTTTATTTAGTTTCCATCCAATTTTGGCCAGCGTGGATGTCAACTATCAGCGGTACGCTAAGTGGCAGAGCATTTTCCATCGCAGTTCTAATTTTAGGTTGCAATTCTTCCCATTCATCGGGAGGGACTTCAAAGATTAATTCATCGTGAACTTGCAGCAGCAGCCGCGCCTGATAGTTTTGCAAAATTTTGTGTACCTCAATCATGGCAAGTTTAATGATATCAGCACTAGAGCCTTGAATGGGAGCGTTGGCTGCGGCCCGCAAAGATTGGGCGTCATCTCTGCTGACAGATTTAAGTCTATCCGAGTGAATGTCTTGGGGATTGCGGCCTTTTAAGTCGAGGAGGCTTTCGCTCTCGAATTTTAAATAGCGGCGGCGGCCTAGAATTGTGGTAACGTATCCGAGGGCGATCGCCTCTTTTTTTACTTTCTCCAAAAATTCAAAAACCTTAATGTAACGCTCGTTAAATCGCTTAATAAACTCTTTGCCGTCTGCTGAAGTTTTGCCCATCGAGCGCCCAAACTTAATCGCCCCCATACCGTAAATTACCCCAAAATTAATCGTTTTGCCAAACCGTCTTTCGTCCGGCGTTACTTCCTCTTTTTCAAACAGCAGTTGAGCTGTTACGGTATGCACATCTCGGTTATTTTGATAAGCTTCAATTAACACAGGTTCTTGACTCAAGTGAGCCAAAATTCGCAGTTCAATTTGAGAATAGTCAGCCGACACCATCAGCCAACCTGACTCCGGTAAAAAAGCTTTGCGAATTTGCCGCGAAAACTCGGTACGGATGGGAATATTTTGTAAATTTGGATTAGAAGAAGAAAGCCTTCCCGTACCAGTTGCAGTTTGGTTGAAATCTGTATGTACTCGTCCGGTATCCGCACGCACTAACTGCGGCAAAGCATCGACATAAGTTGATTTCAACTTGGATAATGTTCGGTGTTCTAATAAATCGTCTACAATCGGGTGGTCTCCTTGCAATTTATCCAATACAGCGGCGTCTGTAGAGTATCCCGTCTTCGTTTTGCGAGACTTTTTCTGAAACTCATCCGGGATTTTTTCTAACAATATTTCGCTGAGTTGTTTCGGGGAACCTAAATTAAACTTTCTCCCCGCTGCTTGATAAGTCTTTTCTTCTATTTCTTTTAAGCTCTTTTCTAGCTGTTGGGATAGTTCTTGCAGGTAAGCTGAATCAATGCGAATTCCGCAGAATTCCATTTCTGCTAAAACTGGTTCTAGGGGCTGTTCTACTTCCAGCAGCAACTTGTGCAAAGATTTATCTGGAAAGTTATGTTCGTCAGCTTTATCTAATTCAGTTCTCAGTTTACCTACTAACTGAAATGTGGTGTGAACATCCATGCCGCAGTAATCGGCTACTTCTCGAATGCTAATGTCAGCAATTGTTTTGTTTTTCGGCACTAATTCATTGTAAGTTTTGCCAACAATTTTTAAGTAGTGCCTTGACAATTCGCTGAGGCTGTGGCTGGTTTCGGGATTGAGTACGTAACTGGCTAGCATGGTGTCGAAGACGACTCCGGCTAGTTTGATTCCCTGACAGCGCAGGATCGATCGATCGAACTTAGCATTTTGCAGCGCTTTCGGATAATTCTCGCTTTCCAAAATCGGACGCAAAGCATTTAAAACTGTGGCTTTATCCAAGTTTTTGCCCGTTTTGTGTCCTGTGGGAATGTAAGCAACATCCTCTTCGCCTGTTCCCCAACAGCAGCCAATTCCGACTAATTCGGCGTCTCGCGGTTCGATGGCGGTGGTTTCGGTATCCCACGCCACGGGTGAGGCTTTGTCGGTGAAGGTTTGCAGCAGTTGGACTAATTCGTTTAACTGTTCGGTTGTTTGAATAATTCTGGGTTTAATTGGCAGTTTGTTTTCCTGCTGGGCGGCTAGGGTTTCTGCGGGACTAAAAAACCACAACGCATCGTCTTCTGAACTTTCAGAAGTTGCAGGTGACTTATCTATTGTGGGGTGGGCATCTTGCCCGCCCTTGGCAACAGGCAAGATGCCTGTTCCACTGTCGGCAACAGGCAAGATGCCTGTTCCACTGTCCATTGAATTGATTGTGGGGTGGGCATCTTGCCCGCCCTTTGCCAATGGTTCTTCTACACCGCCGAACCGTTTTTGAATTTGTTTTACTTTGCTTAAAAATGTCTTAAATTCTAATTTTTCCAGCATCGGGATCAAGGCTGCTTCATCAAAACCTTTGAGCTGGCAATTTTCTAAGTCTACTTCCAAGGGCACGTCTTGGACAATTGTCGCCATGCGTTGAGAATGATAAGCAGCTTCTTTGCCTTCTTCTAGCTTTTTCTTAGTTGCTCCTTTAATTTCGTCGATGGCTGCATAAATGCCGTCGAGGGAATTGTAAGCTTCCAGCAATTGCAGGGCGGTTTTGTCGCCGATGCCTTTAACTCCGGGGATGTTGTCGGATTTGTCGCCGCAGAGGGCTTTGTAATCTACTACTTGTTCTGGCAAAATGCCGAGTTTTTCTTTGACTGCTTCCGGGCCGTATTCTTGGGATTTGCCTTTGCCCGATCGCCTGAGTTCATCCGTACTCAAATACAATACGCCGATTTGTTTTTCGGTGTCTACTAATTGAAACAAATCTCGATCGCCCGTGAGGATTTTGACCTGATAACCGGCCGCGCTGGCTTTGTTTGCCAAAGTTCCCAATACATCGTCCGCCTCAAAACCGGGAGCAGTTATTGCAGGTAAATTCAAATAGGTGAGCAATTCTTGCAGGTTTTTGATATCCGGCTTAAAATCTTCCGGTGTTTCGGCTCGACCGGCTTTGTAGGTGTCGTCTGCTTCGTGGCGAAATGTGGGTGTGGCGAGGTCAAAGGCGATCGCCATGTACTGGGGGTCGTGGGCCGCCATAACTTCCAGCAGCGACTTGAGAAAGCCAAAACAGACGCTGGTGGGAATGCCCGTCGTAGTTCGCAAACCCCCATCTCGACTTTTGGCAAAGGCGAAGTAGGAGCGAAAGGCCAGGGAGTGACCGTCAACTAAGATGAAGATGGGAGCTTGATTTGCCGACACAGACACAAATACCGATCGCACGAAAGGATTTTCTCATTGTACTCAGTTGTCAGTCGGCATTGATCGACCGGAAGGATGGCCGAGAGACTTGAGAACGGTTGACAGTTGATGGGGTCTCGGCTTACTGTGCAGCTTGGCTGAGAATAGTAGAAGATGTTAAGTGGGATTCCCTACCGGATAGCTTCGCTTCACGCGAATTTACAAACACCTGCAGATCGAAGCCTATGGCTGACATTAATCGATGCTACGAAATCCTCGAAATTGAGCCTGGAGCTTCCTTAGAAGAAATTAAGCGCGCTTACAGGGATTTAGCGTTTGTGTGGCATCCCGATCGGTTTGCCAACAATGACCGCCTGCAACAAAAAGCTCACCAAAGATTAACAGAAATTAATGAAGCTTACCAGCAGTTGGTGTTGTTTCTGAGTCAGCCTGAATCATCGGGGTCGATCGAAAAACAGTTTCCGCAGCCACCGCCGCCTGCGCCGGAAAAGCCGCTGAGAAGGCCTTCTCGAAAATCAGTGGCTAGGCCTGGTTCCCAGCGCAGTCAAACCCGCCCAAAAACCGCCTCCAAAAAATTTCAAACTCAAAAGAACTCTTCAAGCAAGAAACGATTTACCACTCACAGCCGTCAAGCGTGGCGGGGCAGAAAGCAACCAGGGCGAAGCGTTGCGAGGGAAGCACGGCCATCTCAACACTATCGAAAGCTTACCTCGAAAAGGAAAAAAGAATTTTCAACTCAATACTCAAAACCGCGAAGCGCGCCGAGGGAAGTGCGGCCATCTCAACACTATTCAAGCTTCCCTTGGTGGCCGCTGGCAATCGCCGTGGCGAGTTACGCTTTGACCGGTTGGATTTTGACGAGATCAGCCGCCCCGCTGTGGATGTGGGCTTTAATTTGTGGTGCCGATTGGCTGTGGGCCGCGATTTTGCTGGCGGAGGGTTCGGCAACGCCTAGAGTGTGGCTGGCAGCGTTAGTTTTAGCTGGGGCGGTGGGGGGGTCGATCGCCGGTTTTCAGGCGGGAGGAATGGAAACAGGGGCTGCTTGGGGCGCCGTTGGGGCTGGTTTGGGGGCGATCGCCAGTTCCGAGGCGGAGTCGCGGGCTGTGGCTGCTGTTTTGGGTGTAGGGGGAGTG
Organism: Microcoleus sp. MON1_C1; assembly: GCF_036701945.1. Taxonomy (NCBI): domain Bacteria; kingdom Bacillati; phylum Cyanobacteriota; class Cyanophyceae; order Oscillatoriales; family Microcoleaceae; genus Microcoleus; species Microcoleus sp. MON1_C1. The sequence goes on from NZ_JAUBRO010000002.1 coordinate 200,761, forward strand.
GTGACAGTGGTGGGATTGATGGCGGGAACAGATTCTGGGAATTGGGTTAAGGTGTTGGCGGCGGCCGTGTGTTGGGCGATTGTCGGCTTGACGTGCGGGCTGGCGGCGGAAGTAGGTGGGAATTCTGACGGCCCCGTCGGGCTCGGAGGTGCGATCGGGCTGGGGATTGGGGCGTGGGCTGGGGTGTGGGCTGGGGCGGGTTCGGGGGCGATCGTCCAAGCTTTCGCTATCGCCGGGTCTAAGACTGTTTATGGGGCTTGGGCTGCGATCGGCATTATTGCTGGAGTTGTGGCGCGGATGGTAGCTGCAGAAAGGTTGAGCCACAACGGCAGCGGGCTTTATACGTTTATCCTGTTGGTGGCTACTTCGGGTTTCGGGCTGTGGCTGGGACGGTTGGTTGGGCGAGCGGATCTTTTGAATTAATCATTAGTCATCAGTAATTAGGGAAAATTACCCATTACCCATTACCCATTATCCTATTTTATAGAAACTGCCAAGACGATTAGGAGTTTCTTGTTTGCTGAAACCTGAGTTTAAAGTTGCTGCTTCCTTCTTCCTGCAGCATAACTCCCAGCACTTATCGCTTTTGAGCAGCGCTTCAAACTCAGCCCTTGGCAAAGGCTGGCTGAAAAAATAACCTTGAATTTCGTCGCACTCGCGATCGCACAAAAAATCTAGTTCCTGCTCATTTTCTACCCCCTCAGCAACCACCCTCATGTTCATGCAGTGTGCCATTTGAATAATAGCTACTGTAATCGCTGCATTTTGGCGATCGTCTGCAATATCCCGAATAAAACTCTTGTCAATTTTTATCGCATCAAATGGAAAGCGTTTTGGATAACTCAAAGAAGAATATCCCGTCCCAAAATCATCAATTGCTATCCTAATCCCCAGATCCCTCCACACCGTAAAAGCTTTAGCTGCTGCAATTTCGTCTTGCAAAACCAGACTTTCCGTCAGTTCTAATTCCAAATACTTGGGATCGAGACCAGTTTCTGTTAATATCTCCCTGACTCTTTCCGTGAAATTTTTGCGCTCGAATTGACGGGCTGACACGTTAACTGCCACTCGCAGGGGCGGCAAACCTGCTCTTTGCCATGTTTGAGCTTGCCTGCAAGCAGTCTCTAATACCCATTCGCCCAACGGTGCAATCAAGCCCATTTCTTCAGCCATTGGAATAAATTCCCCCGGGGAAACTCGCCCCCGTTCTGGATGATTCCAGCGCACCAAAGCTTCAGCACCAATCATTTTACCTGTTTTAATTTCAATTTGCGGCTGATAGTATACTTCAAATTCTGAACTTTTTAAAGCATGGCGCAGGGAAGTTTCTTGAAGAAGTGTATTGATGAAATAACTGGCATTTTTTGCACTGTAAAAATGATAAGTGTTACCGCCTTCTAGCTGAGATTGATACATTGCTATATAAGCATTTTTCAGCATTTCATCTCCGTCGATGCCGTCCCCTGGATACAAGCAGATCCCCATACTAGCTGTGACATAGACTTCGCAATCTTTGACAATCATGCCTTGGGATACAATATCTAAAATGTTTTGAGCAATGTTAGCCACATCCTGTTTTTCTTCAACAGGTTTGAAAATCAGCGCAAATTCGGCAGCTTCCAAACGAGCAACAATATCAATGTTTTCCATGCAGTTACTTAGCCGCTGGGCGATGGTACAAAGCACAGAGTCGCCGATATCGTGTCCCAAGGTACTGTTAATGCGGTTGATTTTATCTAAGCTAAGCGTGACAAGCGGAACGACTCCTGACAATTCTTTTTGACCATCTAATATTCGGCTTAACTTTTCTCGCAACAATGAACGATTCGGCAGATTGGTCAAGCTATCATACTGATGTCGGTAGAGGGCGAGTTGAATAGTTGTGTGCAAGTTTTTTTCTTCAAATGGCTTGACAATATAGCCGAAGGGTTTTGTACTATTGACTCGTCGCAAAGTATTTTCATCGGCATAAGCTGTCAGATAAACTACTGGAATTTGAAATCGCGAACGAATTTCTTCGGCTGCGGTAATACCGTCTATTTCTCCTTGCAAGTTAACATCCATCAAAACTAAATCGGGTCGGAATTTGGCTGCCGATTCAATCGCTTCTTCTCCCGAATAGACCATACCAGTTATTCTATATCCTAGAGAGATTAAACTGTCGGAAATGTCTTCCGCAACGATGCTCTCGTCTTCAACTATCAGAATTTTTTTGTTAGACACTAAATTCTCTCCTATGAGTGTATGTGGGTTGGGGAAAGGTTATTTTAAAATTCGTGCCCGCAGTGTCTAAGAGTTCTATTTTGCCCCGGATTTGCTTGACTAAAGACCCGACCAGTCGCAAACCCAAAGTTCGGGCTTTTCGATAATCTAAGTCTTGAGGAAAACCAATTCCGCTGTCGCTCACGCTTAGGACGAAAAATAGGTTTTTATTTAAATAAAAATCTATGTTGATTTTACCTTTTATTTTTCCTTTAAAAGCATATTTAAGGGCATTTGTCACAAGTTCGTTAATAATTAAGCCGCAAGGAACGGCCGTATCAATATTGAGAAAACACGGCATAATATTTGTTTCTAACTTAACGCATTCTGCATGAATTTCATAAGCTTGGAATAAATTGTGGGCGAGATTTTGGATATATTCAGCAAAGTCAATTTTTGACAAGTCTTTGGATTGATACAATTGTTCGTGAACCAGAGCCATTGAGCTGACTCGGTTTTGGCTTTCTTTTAACATTTCGCTAACGCGGCTGTCTTGGATGTAGCGGGACTGAAGTTTGAGCAAACTGGAAATAACTTGGAGGTTGTTTTTGACGCGGTGGTGAATTTCTTTGAGTAGAACTTCTTTTTCTGCAAGGGATGCTTTGATGCCATCCTCGTCGCGCTTGCGATCTGTAATGTCCCGCACTACTGCTTGAATTACTTTTTTCCCGTTAATTTCCATTGCATTTAACAGCACTTCAGCGGGAAATTCTGAACCGTCTAACCGTTTGTGTAACCAGTCAAAGCGACAGCTACCTGTTTTCATTGCTGTCGATATTCTCTGTGCTGCTAGACTGGATGAGTCTTGTCCACTCGGCTGAAATTGCGGCGAAAATTGGCTTAATTTTTTACCGTAAAACTGTTCTTTCTTACTGCACGCAAAGAGGGTTAGGGTGGCGTGGTTGCAGTCAAAAACTTCGTCTTCTTCCAGCAGCATTACTGCGTCGCTGGTCGCTTCGTAAAGGCTGCGGAATTTGCGTTCCGACTCTTGCAAAGAAGCGATTAATTGGGTTTTTTGAGCTTCGGCGCATTTGCGGTCGGTAATGTCTATCCCTACTGAAACTGCTGCGGTTCCCTGATGATATTTCTGAGCTACTATCAAATAGTTGCGGACGGAACCGTTAATTTCTATTTCTATTTCTTGCCAGGTTTGCTGAGATGAACTGTTAAAAAAGTTTCGGATCAGTTCTCCAAAAGTCGAGCCTTTGTCGAGAAAGTTGATTTCTTGACCTACAAAGGTTTCAGGAGACAGGTTGAACGAGGTTGCTAAGTGCTGGTTGACTCCAATATACCGCAAATCTGAACTGATCCAAGAAATCAGTCCGGGCACGGCATCCAACACGGCCCGAAGTTGGTCTGTAGCTTCTTTGAGTGCTTCTTCCGATCGCTTGCGATCGCTAATATCTGTCGCCGTTCCGCACAAGCCTAAAATAGCGCCGTTTTCCGCTTGGTTGACGATGCTGTTGACGCGCAGGTAGACGGGAGTACCGTCTTTGCGAATGTGTACTGTTTCGTAAGGAGAATTAGCGATTTGTGACTGAATTTTAGTTCTCGCTAAAAGTTGTGCACATATTTCTATTGGTCTAGTTTTTTGCTCGGGAACTAAAAAATCGGTGAAGCTGCGTCCGATCATTTCTGGCGGTTCGTAACCGTAGATGCGTTTGGCGGCGGAATTGACAAAAGTCAAGAAACCTTCAATATCGATCGACCAAATCAATTCTTCGGAAGTTTCGAGGAGGTTGCGGTACTTTTTTTCGCTTTCGGCAAGTGCTGCATTGAAGACTGCCGTCTGCTGCTGAACTCTCTCTTCTAATTCTTGATTTGCCGTTTCCAGAGTTGCGATCGACTGCTCGCGCTCGGTAATTTCTGTAGAAACACCGACTGCCCCAACCACTCCGCCGTTTCCATCTCGCAGCGCTGCCGATCGAATTTCGTGAATAAAATGCCTCTCTCGGACGTTCCAAGTACGATCGTTTCCTGCTAATACCTCGGCAATATTTTCTAAGATATCTGGCTGGCTGCTGTAAACTTCAAAAATCGATAGCCCGACAGTTGCACCTGGTTTGAGTCCCAAATTTTCTAATCCTTTCCCTGCTGCAAGAGTTAACTTGCCTTCTCTGTCGGTTGCCCACAGGAAAATTGGGGCACAACTGACAGCGGCGTGAAGGGTTTCGTTGGCTTGTTTGAGCCGATCGATTTCTGCGTGAAGCAGATCCTGGGTGGTGTTTAATTCTACCGTTAGTCGATCGGCTTTTTGCTGCCAACTGGCAGCAGTATCGCACATTTCTGCGAAATCGCGGGAACGACAGATGGATTGGTTGCAGTGTGACATGGTTACTCTAGGGCGCACTGTATATTTAACCCTAGCCTATCTTTTAAGCATAAACTTTTTAAGTGAAATATTACAATTAGCAGGAATACTCATCCGACCAAGATGCGATAATATTAAAGGTACTTTAAAGGATTCAGAAATTGCGGCTCACTCAGGCCTTTGGGCGACAGTTTACAAATTTATAGTAAGCTGAATAATGCCTCCCCGTCGGTATTTTTACGGTAAGTATTTGTATTAGTGCAAAAACAAGTTCCGCAATCCTCGGCTTGCACAAGAACTGGGATTGTAAATTTATTATATTTGTTTGCGTAGATTCACGCACCGAGGCATCGGGAATCTGGAATTTGTAAATATAGCCAGCGCCTGAATGGTTAGGAGGTACTTAATTTGTGAAAATCATGAGGTCGATGCCCTCTTCTTTCTGCCTTCTGCCTTCTGCCCTATTCCCTATTCCCTATTTCTTGCATCCGCTACATCCGTTACAGAATCCGTTGCCGAACTTCCTTCTTTCTTCAATTAACTCCCCAAATTTTGACAGTTTTGTCTATACTGCCGCTGATAATAGTTTCACCATCGCTGCTAAAAGTAAGACAAGTAACAGAGTTTTGATGTCCGCTGAGAGTGTGAATATTTTCGCCGGTACTGGCATTCCAAAATTTGATCTTACCATCCGCACTAGCACTGACAACAGTGCCTCCGTCGGGACTAAAGAGGATCGCATTTATTGAGTTAAAATGCCCGACCAAAGTGATTGAACTATCTGGATTCGATAGCTGTCGCAGTTGAATGTTTCTGTCCCAGCCACCAGTAGCCAAAGTCTGCCCGTCTGGACTGAAAGCCAGACAATTAGCATAACCTTTAATTGTTTGGGAGCATTCTCTGCTGCGGAGGTTCCACAGTTTAATTGTACCGTCAGAACTGCTGCTAGCGAGAGTTTGTGCGATCGGGCTAAAAGCAAGACTAACAATACCTGCTTTATGAGCTCCCCAAGTTAAAAGATTGCCAAAAGTACAGATTAACTTTCCCGTCTCTAAATTCCAAATTTTGATAGTAGTATCTGCCGAACCGGTGGCGATAACTTGACTGTCGGGACTGACGACAATTGCGCTAATTTCCGCTTCATGTCCGAGGGAAGTATGCCGCAATTCTCCTCCCTGCCAAATTTCGATCGCGCGGTGTTTTGGAGTATTTCTGCTCCTCACAAACACTTCACTTTCTTGGCAAAGCACAAAAGTTTCTTGAGCGCGGGGATACTTGTCAACAGTATAGAGTATTTCTCCTGTCTCTACATCGCAAATTCTAATTATTTTCCCGTGCAAACTCGCCGTGTTATATCCTCCGGGACTAATCGCAACATTTGTCCCAGTTTTGACCGTGCGGATGCAGTCAAAAAGCTTGTAAGGCACGAAGTCTTTTAAAGCTTGGCGCACTAGAGGTTCTGTCCTCGATCGCAAAATTAAATAAGCAACTCGCTGCACTTCTGCTGCGGGGTCAAGCAGCGCCTCAATTGCTAAATTTAAACCAGCGCCTCCGTATTTAGGAGCATCTTTAACGGCGGCAATCCGCGACTCGATACTAGGGCTGTTGAAGCGCTGCTTGACCCCGGCAATGCCTCCCAAAACTGCGCCGGCGATCGGGATTTGACTTTGGCCGCCGAGGACGGCATCATATTCTCTAGGTTGGTTAGGATTGTCGGCCATCATATCATTTTAGATTTTAGATTGGGGATTTTAGATTGGGGATTTTAGATTGAAGAATTGGATGAGTAAAAAAATCGAACTCACGCACGGATAAATCGGGGCAATTGTTATCGGATACTATGTTGTGATTTTCTGAACATATGAATCCGGGGGCTTGTAACCGGGCTGCTTTCGCTGACGTTCAAACCGCGTTTAAGATCGCAAATTCTAACTTGTTGACTGTTGCTGTTTATGCTATTATAATCAAATCAGCGTTTTACACAAAAATCCGAAAGTGATATGTCACACTTCACAACTATCAAGGTTCAGATCAAGAACGGCGAACTGCTGCATCAAGTGTTGGAAGAGTTGGGTTATCAAGTAGAGTCCAATGTGCAGGTACGGGGTTATCGGGGTGACAAAATTAATGCCGAGTACGTGATTCGGCAATCCAATGGTTACGATTTGGGTTTTCGCCGCAGCGGAGAGGATTACGAATTGGTAGCGGATTTTTGGGGCGCTCGAATTAATCAGCAGGAATTTATCAATTCAATTAGTCAAAAATACGCGCGCAAAAGTTTGATGGCGGCGGTGCAGTCAGAGGGTTTTCATGTTGAAGAAGAGGAAACTTTGGCAGATGGAACGCTGAGAGTTGTAGTGGGTAGATGGGTTTAAAACTCGCCCTGGAGTAACTCGTTTTTACCTATCAAGAGGAATCACCATGTGGCGATCGGCGATCGTACTAATCATCCTTGCCCTTGTAGTTGGCATTGTTGGCGCGATCGCCCTTGGAGCATACCGCTGGGATCTGAGTACCAAGGAACTGCGAGCCAATCTGGAAGCTGCACGCTTACCAATTAAACCTCTCACATTTGATGCGCGGGAAATCGCCGATTTACCCCAGCCAGTGCAGCGCTACTTTCGCGCGGTGCTGAAGGATGGACAACCGCTAATTGTAGCAGCGCGGGTTTCCCACGAAGGCACGTTTAACATGAGCGAAATCGCAGAAAAATGGAGCGCCTTCACCTCAACTCAACTGGTAATTACTCAGCGCCCTGGCTTTGACTGGGACGGCCAAATTGCCATGATGCCCGGTATCAATGCGTTCGTTCATGATGCCTACATTTCTGGGGAAGGCATCCTCTATGCGGCGCTGCTTGGCCTGGTGACTCTGGCGGATATGCGGGGCACTCCAGAAGCTGCACAAGGGGAACTGATGCGCTTTTTCGCGGAGGCTGCTTGGTATCCGACGAGACTGCTGCCGAGTCAGGGTGTTCGCTGGGAGGCGATCGACAATTCTTCTGCCAGAGCAACGCTACAGGATGGCGACACCGCTGTTTCCCTGGATTTCCGCTTTGATGAAGCAGGGGTAATCGCCAGTATCCGCGCCGAGGCCCGCGCGCGTACAGTTAAGGGGGGGCTGGTGTTTGCGCCCTGGCAAGGCCGTTTCTGGGACTACGAATTGCGAGACGGTATGCGGATTCCGTTCTCCGGTGAGGTGGCGTGGCAACTGCCTGATGGCTCGCTATTGCCCTACTGGCGCGGCCGCATCACGAATATTGCCTATGAGTTTGCACGATGATTCTAGTTTGTGTTGTAGGGTGCGTCTGAGTCTGAGATTTTCTCCTTTGTAGGGGCAATCCCCCCGTGGTGGCCCCGGTTTCAACCGCCTCCTTCATCAAGAGGGTAACTTTCCCAAAAACCCCTACCTCAAAAACAACTTATACGCCGGATTTTGACTCTCATCCCCATACTGATAGCCCAGCGTATCCAAAAAAGCCTGCCACTCTTTCATCTCATCGGGCGGTACTTGAATTCCCACCACAATTCGCCCGTAATCAGCCCCGTTATTCCGATAGTGAAAAACGCTGATATTCCAGTTAGGACTCATCGAACTCACAAACTTCATCAACGCACCCGGACGTTCGGGAAATTCAAAGCGATAAAACAATTCGTGATGTGCCAGCATCGAACGCCCGCCCACCATATGCCGCACGTGCAATTTCGTTAATTCATCATCAGTTAAATCCAAAGTCTTGAAGCCACAATCTTCAAAACTTGCGGCTATCTTCACCGCATCGGCACGGTTTTGAATTTGTACACCGATAAAAATATGTGCCTCTTTTTCATCCGCAATTCGATAGCTAAATTCTGTTAAATTGCGTTTTCCCAGACATTCGCAAAACCTGCGGAGACTTCCCGGTTGTTCGGGAATGGTGACTGCAAAAATGGCTTCGCGGCGTTCGCCAAACTCTGCTCTTTCTGCTACAAAACGCAGCCGATCGAAATTCATGTTCGCGCCGCACGCAACAGCAATTAATGTTTCTCCTGCGATTTGTTCCCGTTCGGCGTAAGCTTTCGCACCTGCGATCGCCAAAGCGCCTGCAGGTTCTAAGATCGATCGCGTATCTTCAAAAACATCCTTAATCGCCGCGCAAACATCATCCGTATCCACCAAAATAATCTCATCCACATACTCCTGACATAAGCGAAAAGTTTCCTCCCCCACTTCCCGCACAGCAACGCCGTCAGCAAATAAACCCACCTGCGACAAACGCACCCGTTTACCCGCTTTCAGCGATTGATTCATTGCATCGGAATCCACCGGTTCGACGCCGATAATCTTAATTTCCGGCCGCAACCGCTTGACATAGGCCCCAATTCCCGAAATCAATCCGCCGCCACCAATTGCCACAAAAATCGCGTGAATTGGTTTTTGATGTTGCCGCAGAATTTCCATGCCGATCGTACCCTGTCCAGCAATCACGTAGGGGTCATCAAAAGGGTGAATAAAAGTCATACCTTTTTCCGCCTCTAATTGGCGCGCAAAGGCGTAGGCATCATCGTAAGCGTCCCCATGCAAGACTACCTCTCCACCACGGGCTATCACCGCATTTACCTTCACCTGCGGCGTCGTTACGGGCATGACTATGATCGCGCGAGTTCCCAGGTGACGGGCGGCGAGGGCGACTCCTTGGGCGTGGTTGCCGGCGGAAGCTGCAATGACACCTTGTGCTAGCAAATCCGGCGACAGTTGCGCCATTTTGTTGTACGCACCGCGCAGTTTGAAGGAAAACACCGACTGCATATCCTCTCGCTTCAGCAAAAGTTTATTGTTGAGTCGTGCTGATAGATTGGGGGCTACTTCTAGGGCTGTTTCTTGAGCAACATCGTAGACGCGGGCGGTGAGGATTTGTACCAGGTAATCGCAAAGCATGGGGTTAGCAGGTTGGTTGATGCCGGATGGTGGGATAATTGTACGGCACTTGTGTTAGTATTTTGCGGGGAATTGGCGATCGCAGTTCGCAGTTAACGAAAGATTTAGTCAACTTGGTTTGATTTAGTTACATAAATAGTCAATCCTTTTCTGGCATCCCGATCGAACTTTAAGCCTACTTCTTCCTCCGAGGTTATTTCCACATGATTGTGGGAAATATCATTAAGCTGAATACTCTCAACTTTAGCAGCGTAGCAGTACGACAATTCATCATTAACTAAAACCAGAAAAACACGTTCTTCTACAGTTAAGGTAACTTCCTGAACTTTGGCTACGCCTGCTTGTGGCTTTGGGAACCACTCAGTAATTTTTCCAATCTCCCTTACCAGCCCTCGATCGCTCTGGAGTAAAATTATATTGTAGGTGACTAGATTGGCAAGGGATTTACATAAAGCCTCAACAAAATCAGCTAAGTCCAACAGTTCTTGAGTCCCCAAAATCTCATCTGTAGAGCCGTGTGCTGCTTTATTTCGATAGTCAACCAGTTGTTTGAGTTCTCCTTCAGCCGTATTTTGACTGCCGCGAACTTCCTCTACAAAATATTTAATTTCTTTGTGGTTAATTATCCATTTCCATGGCTCCTTAATCCCAGCATTTTTCAAAACTGTTTCTAGCACTTCCTTCCGTAAATTTCCCTCGTGCAATAAGAAAGCATCAGGAAGTAGTTCGTATTTTCCAGTGTCAGTAATTCCCCAGGATAATCCTTGCACTACTTTCTCAACTGAAAGGTGTTGAAACCTATTCTTTTTGATGTCAATCAATAAACGCCCTATACCCTCTCGATGGGTATTTTGGATTTCTACTCTCAAATCTGAATAACGTGGAACCAAATCGGGCATCCGTCGCAGCCAATCCGAAATTAAATCCTCAACGAAGCGCTCGTAAATAGCATACAATCGGGTTACAACAGCAGAGCGATCGTAAATTTCCCACTCCTTTTCGCTAGGAATTACCTCTATTAATGCGGCAAATTCAAGATTTTCTGCCAACTTCTGTTTATTTAAACTGTCTCGAAATACGATTCTTCTAAGTCGATGGTTACTCTTGATTATCGCACGAACCGTTGAAATTTTGACACTAGCTTTCTCGATCAGCTCCTCAAACATCGCAAGTTATTCTCCGATAACTTGCGAAAGCATTTCGTCAAATATCCCGAGCCGCTCCTGAATCTCTGCTTTACTTGTTCCACCTCCTGTCAAAAAACGAGCTTCCGGTTTGTTAAAGAGGTTTTTTGTTTCTTCAATAACTCGATTTTGCAATTTTTTAGAAAAAAATTTATGGGCATCAGGTAATAGCTTGCTAAAACCAAGCATAGTCACATCATAATAGGAGCGATTGGATTGTTCAGACCAAGTTTGAGATTGAGGATGGAATGGTTTAAATAAATGCTTTCCGTAAACTTTATGCGCTAATTTAATAGTTTCTGTGAAAATATCTTCCAGAAAGTTTATATCGTAATTGGTGAATTTTAAACTTTTCGTCATATATAAGTCTAAAAACTCTGGCATTTCCATGTGATAATGTTCTATATTCCTTAGGGCAAAAAAACGCAAAACTAATTCAGCATCTTCCATTTTTTCATAAATACTGTTATTCTCTAAGTCTCGGCTGTTATCGTCTGCCGGAATTCCCCAAGCTTCAGAAAATATGGGATTGCGCGCTAATTTTAGCAACAGTTTATTGAACTTTCCACCATACAAAATGTTTCTCATTTCCTGCTGGCTGAAGTTTAATCTTCCAGTATTTAGACGTTCAAAGGTTTTCTGTTTGAGGAACTTGTCTGCTTCAGGATTGGAGGTTAATTCGGCAAGAATTGCTATTGAGGATATCGAGCGTCGATCGATATTAGCCCTAATTTTTTGAGGAAGTCTGTTGTAGGTATGTCCATTTAATTCAGGCAAAATTTCCAGCTCTGTCAGTTTGAGTTTATTTTCATAAAACTCTTGAATAGCGGAGATTCGCTGCTCACCATCCAAGACTTCATAAGGTTTGAAATCTTGTTTGTACAGAATTATTGAAGGTACGGGAATATTGAGAATAAATGACTCTATCAATCGGGATTTCATCGTCGCAGTCCAGCGACCCCTTCTTTGGTAGAACGATCGCATTTCTATATAATTAGAAAGTTTTAATGATTCAACAAACCGGGGAAGCTTTTCACGGTTGATTTCGGTAACGATTGGTGTTTCTTTGAAGTCGTAGCGCTGGTATGTGTCGCGATCGAACCTGCGATGATCTGGTGTATTTGGTGGCAAACTCTTCCACATCTTTTTTTCAAATGGTGCGAGCTGCATTTCCGTAGTCTCCCTAAGCACAACTTGTTAATAATTATAGCATTTTCAGCATGAGCCGATCGACTCAAATCTAGCAAACTAGCGATCGCAAATTATCGCTGCAGAAGATCGATCGCCCTTACCCGATGATCGCAAAATCCGATTTTATGGCAAAATTAGCCTAGAATGAAATATGGAAGCTGGCGATCGGGCAAGCTGTAGCGAATGTTGCCCTCGTGAGTCCTGACTTCGTTTTTGCCGTTTACCCCGGTTATAAAATCCGGTTTTTGAGCGTATTAGTCGGTAATCCTTAATTTAGTATGTAAATTCATGAACGTACAAATTACTGATTTGCGTGCTGGCGACGAGCCAAAAATTCAACAGGTAGCTAGATTAATAGTTGAAGGTTTTAAAGAGCATTGGCCCGATGCTTGGCCCGATATAAATTCTGCTTTGCAAGAAGTGCAAGAATCTTTGGGAGCCGATCGCATCAGTCGAATTGCTGTCGGCGACAGCAATCAAGTTTTGGGATGGATTGGCGGGATTAAACAGTATGACGGTAATGTTTGGGAATTGCACCCGCTGGTAGTGGGAACAGAATTTCGCGGACAAGGAATTGGTCGATCGCTCATAGCTGATTTAGCAGCAGAAGCTAAAAACCGGGGAGGGATCGTGCTGTGGGTGGGTACCGACGACGAAGACAATCAAACAAGTCTTTCAGGCATCAATCTTTATCCTAACGTTTGGGAACACATCGCCAAAATTAGAAACTTGCGCGGTCATCCCTACGAATTTTATCAAAAAATGGGTTTTGCGATCGTGGGAGTGATGCCCGACGCCAACGGAATTGGCAAGCCAGATATTTACATGGCAAAGCGGTTGTAAAGTTTAATGTAGGTTCTAAATTTACTGACGGGTGGCTTGCCAATTCAACACTTAGCAAAATTAGTTGTTGAAAGTTTCCCGGAAAATCGGTCTAGTCTGGACGTGCGAACCCCGTTCGAGGGTCGCTAATAAACAAACCCAGAACTAACGAATCCATCACCGTATCCCAGACAGGAGTCAAACGCTCTGCATCGTCAACCCAGTAATCAAAAGTAATCAAACACTGAACATTAGAACCCAATCCAATACAGATTCGCGAATAAGCTTCCCGCTGCTCTGGAGGGTCGATAAACTTAAATTCAGTCCAAACAATGCGGGCAGTTTGCCGCTTCAATTGGATAATTTCCCCAAAAGCGATCGGATTTCGCGTATCATCTTCAACCACCTTCTGTAATAGCGGCACCAGCGGAAAATCTGCCCAGTTACCAGGTGGTAGCAAATTAAATGAAACCTCTAAACGACAATCATCATCCGGCGGCTTTTTATCCGTAAATCGGAACGAGTTAGTATCCGGTTCAAAATGCCAATCTTCCGGGACATCAAAGCGGACTGCACCTCTTCCTGCTACAAAAATTCGAGTTCCAGGCTTTGACTTCCAATTGTGGTCTTCTTTAAGCTCTAAGGTTTCCTTGAGCCATTCTTGCTTTTTGCGCTTAGACATAAACAGAACACCAAATTGCTGCTAATGTGTAGTTTTAGACCTTGCAAACACATTTTAACTCTATTTTGGTCGCCGTTTGCTCAAATATAACAATCCTTACAAAAATTATGAATTCCTCTCTTCTCTATTCCTCTCTATTCTCTGCGCCTCTGGGGTAAAAAAAAATTCCTTTCACAATTTGCTAAGTTTTATTTTTCACTCTTGGGAATCACATACCTAATTCCGCCTTTATTCCCAGCCGCATCGCCCTTGTAACGCGGGATAACATGAATAGCCGCGTGAGTGCGACTTTGACCAGCCTGTTTATTAATATTTATTCCCACATTAAACCCGTCAGGCTGAAATTCTTTACTTAACATCTCTTGTACCTTATTAGCCATAAACCAGCAAGCCGATTGCTCTCGAAACGGAAGTTCAAAATAATTGGCAACGTGACGCTTAGGGATGATTAAAACATGACCTTTGCTGGCGGGATAACCGTCAAACATCGCAAAAGCTGTTGCTGATTCAGTTAGCAAAGTTAGGTTTTTGTAAGGATTGCAGAATATGCAGTTATTAGTATAATTTCTTTGATGGTTGTAATGCACGTATTTGTAAATTTCGCAATACTCATCTAGGTGAACTGGCTTAAAGGGAAGTTTCACAATACACTGATATGTAGGTTTTTTGTGGACATAATGTTCTCGAAAGCCTTCTTTTTTGATATCCCTTCTCACCGCAAAATACGCATTCCCTCCTGGTTTCAACAGGTGCGACACTTCCATCAGGACATTAGCTTGTTCTTCAGGAAACAAAACATTCAAAACATAAAAACAAATGATTGTGTCGAATTTATCTTCGGGAAATTCCGGGAAATAATAAGGGTCATAACCCGTAATATCGAAGCCTTTTTGCTGCAACAATCTCACATCGCTGCCCAAGCCGCACCCAAAATCTAAGACTTTGCCTTGCAGCAAGTTTTTATCCAATAAAAATCTTGCCGGAAATGACAGATAAATTCTTTCGATTGCCGTCAGGTGACTGAATTTATTTTGTTGCTTTTTCATGGCGGCATAAATTTGATTTAAATAAATATTCTTCCGTCCGCGCACCATCCGGACGAGAGTTTGTGTAGTACCGATTTCAATATCCGAATGTTATCTAAAAATTTTACCATTATTGCAGTTTGGCGATTGCCCCTTTTTCCACCAACACCTTACCAGTCACCAAATCCCGTACCGTCGCCAACAAAACCCGCCTCTCATCCACCTCAAAACTCACCGAAACCCTGTCAATTCCCAATACCCCAGGCGGGTTCAAATGCGCCACACAAACCTGCTGGTGGTGGCTGTCTAAAGAGCGAAAATCAGTCTGTTTGTTGAGCCAACTGCTCGTCATTTGCCCTTTTTCGTTAAAAATAACCTCCGCTTGCGATACCTCCGCAACTTCCCCAATATCTAACCGAATTTCCCTTTGCCCTTCAATTGCAACTTGCAGCGTCAACTCTTCGGAACTTTGACAGGGATACTTCATTTCCTTGCTAAATATCGGCGAATAAGCATAAGCTTTAGCATAAGGTTCCCAGAGGCGAATTGCATAGCTGTGGCGCAAATAATCGTCAACACTCGCTAATTGTGTCAAGGCTAAAGCACCGTGCGCCACCGCTTCAAACGGCTTGTCAGCTTTGACTTTTTGCCGCCCAAAATACGAAACCACTAAATTAGATACAGCCGGAATTAGAGAAGTTCCTCCTACCAGCAAAACCTGTTCGATATCTGCTTTGCCGATCCCTTTTCCCATTGCAATGCTCAGCACTTCATCTAAACTTTCCCGCAACTGTTCTAACAACTGCCTAGATTCCAGAATTTCCTCAAGCTTGTCTCGGTTTAGCTGCAAGTCGTAAGACATAAAATTTTCATCGTCAAACCAGCTTTCCTTCGCCTCATTAACTTGAGAAAGTTGAATTTTTAATTTTTCCGCTATTTCTAATAAATTTTGCCAGCCAACTGCGCCGACTTCTGCGCGCGACGAACCAATTTGCCGCAAATAATCTTCGACCATCCAGATATCAATATCTTCGCCGCCTACATAAGCATCGGATTTTGCCAACACTTCGGCACGCACCCCCCCCAGCCCCCCCTTGTCAAGGGGGGGAGCGAGATTTCTCCCCCCCTTGGTAAGGGGGGGTAAGGGGGGGGTTACAGCAGTACGAACTAAACTTAAATCTAAAGTTCCCCCGCCAAAATCAACTACTAAAACTAGAGAGCCGGGGCGTTGTACTGCATATCCCAGGGCGGCTGCTGTGGATTCATCTATTACCTGAACTTCCGCAACTCCCAAACTTTCTCCTAAGTCGCGAAACCAATCTAGATATCGCTCAAATGCTCCGACTGGTACTGTAAAAATTACTTTGTCGGGCTGTATATTTTGTAAATATAATTGTTTCCAAATAGTCTTAATAAACTTTTCTGCTACTGATTCGGCTGTGTAGGTGTCGCCATCAAGATTGCGGGGCGGCGGCTGAAAGTCGGCGGCTAAATTGCGTTTAAAAGCTTTAAAAAAACGGTCTGGCTGGGCTTGTCCCAAACGCTGCGATCGCACTTTTTCTCCCAACACCAACTCTCCCGCATTTTTCACAAAAACTAAAGTCGGCACTACAGATATTTCTCGAACATCTCCGCTCAAATTCTTCGTTTTAAAAATGCGGGACATCTCGCCTAATCGCAAAGTTTCTGGGGTTTTCCTATCCGGGTTAAGAATGCAGACAACCGTATTGCTGGTGCCGAAGTCAATGGCAACTGTAGTCATGTTAATTTATAATTTAAAATTTAATTTTTCATTCCCGCTGGAAGGGTGCGACTAACTTTAGCAGGAGTAAGAATTCGCTCTCCCTCTCGATAGCCGACAAACCGAATATAAACTAATTCTCCTTCGGTTATATCCTCAACATCCGGCTGGTGCAACTGCGGATTGTAAGCAGTTCGTTCCCACGCAGAACCAATCGTTTCAAAATCCCAACTTGATAAGAGATTTTCTAAGGGAGTAAACAAAGCTGAGAGATTTTTGGCGGGCATATCCGGCTTGGCTTCTGCCATTTTGCGGGCGGCGGGATAGTTGGTTAACAAAGTTTGCAACTGTTCAAAGGTAGCGCGGCGAAAATCGGCAGTTAGTTGAGCTTTTTGCTGCTGCAATTCCGATCGCAGCCGGAAACACTGCTGCCTCAATTCTTCTATTTCGCTGGGATCAGTGGTGATTGTACCCGATATTGGCAGTGTGAGCAAAGTGCGATCGAACTCTTGGAAATTCAAATTCAGCACTGTTGCCAGCCGCCTCAGTTGGTCTAGCGTGAGTTTTCCCACGTCTCCCTGCCGCACTAAGCGCACCCCAAAGCGACTTAAGCCTGCTTTTTCGCCTAAGTCTTGCCAATCGAGAATGTCTAGCTGATTCATGCGTTCCCGCAGAATTTTATCGTACTTAAACTCGATCGCATCTCCCGCCTCAGATGCAGCATAAAGATAGACTAAAATTAGAAAAATGCCCCCGATAGCTAGCGCGAAGCTGAAGGCAGGCACTGTTGTTACATCAACTGTTGCACCCAGGATATCAAACATCTTTAACTCTTCTAAACTTGTTTTAAAGTCTGCGTTTGTTCAACGACCAAATTTTCTTCGCCTTGGTAGTATTCTGGCAGCAAGTCTTGAGATTCTACTTTTCCGAGGGCTTTTTCAATTCCGGCTGTGGTTTCGGTGCAACTAGAACCAGTGGCGTTGAGGACGGTTTCGGTAATTTTGCCGTCTTTGCCGATGCGGTATTCTATTTGGCGGTATTCTGCCATAATTCTGCCTCTTTGTTTAATGATTGAGTGTTGACTGCTGAGTGTTGAGTTATATTATAGATTCTATTTACCAATTATTCTAATGAATTTTTGTAGCGACAATGCAACCGGGGTTTCGCCGGAGATTATGGCTGCGATTGCAGCGGCTAATTCCGGTGCTGTGATGTCTTACGGAGATGATGAATATACACAGCGTTTGCAAGTTAAATTTTCAGATTTGTTCGAGACATCGGTGACTGTTTTTCCGGTAGCAACTGGTTCTGCTGCTAATGCTCTGGCCCTTGCGGTTATGACTCCTCCTTACGGGGCTGTTTACTGTCACGCGGCATCTCATATTAATGTAGATGAATGCGGCGCGCCGGAGTTTTTTACAGGCGGTGCCAAGTTAGTTACAGTAACAGGAAGTCATGGTAAAATAGAGGCAGAGACTTTAGGAAAAATACTCGATCGCGCTGGTGCAGGTGTCGTCCATCACGTACAGCCCGCCGCCGTCAGCCTCACTCAAGCAACGGAAGCCGGCACAGTCTACAATCCAGCGGAAATTTCCCACATTTCGGAAGTAGTTCGCGCTCACAATTTGCACCTGCACATGGATGGAGCTCGCTTTGCAAATGCTGTTGTCAGTTTGGGCTGTTCTCCGGCTGATGTCACTTGGCGCGCCGGTGTGGATATTCTCTCATTTGGAGCGACAAAAAACGGTGCGATGGGTGCGGAAGCTGTGGTTTTTTTTAATCAAGAATTAGCAAAGACGTTCCCTTTTTACCGCAAGCGCAGCGGACATCTTTTCTCGAAAATGCGGTTTTTGTCTGCACAGTTGGAAGCGTATATAACGGATGATTTGTGGCTGAAGAATGCAGCTCATGCAAATAATATGGCAGCCAAATTAGCTGAAGGTTTGGCGGAAGTTGAGGGAGCGAAGTTTTGCCATCGGGTTGAAGCGAACGAGATTTTTATTCAACTTCCCGAATCAATAGTTACATCGGTTTTAGCTGAGGGTTTTCTGTTTTATCGGTGGGATGAATGTACTGTTAGACTGGTAACGGCTTTTAATACTCTGGAAGCGGATGTTATTGCTTTGGTGGAAGCTGTTAAACGCTATTCTGTATAGATTGTAGGTGGGTAAGGGCGGGTGTAGTGAGCATTTTTGTGATAGCAAATATTATGTTAACCCGCCCTGGCTGGCGCTACCCAGCTAGAGTTTAATCGATTGAGAAACAGGTTCTGCAACTGCGGCTAGTTCGGGTTCAACTGCTTCGAGGTGCTCTTCTAAAAGCGCCAGATTTCTCATGTTTGATTTATAAAAAGCATCAAAAATATCTCCGACTAAAGGTACTGAACCAACGACGGCTTCTAGACCGATATTGTAAATCATTTTCCCTAAAGTTTTTTGGGGAATGTTGAATCGAGTTGCTAAATAAATTAGGTAGGCGGAAAACGCGGTATCTACGATATCCCCAGCGCCCGGAACTAAACCGATAATGGGGTCTAAGCCGATGCGAAATTTGGTGCCGGGGATGCCAATGGCGGTATCCATCAGGCGGCTGAGTTTGCGGATGCGGTTGAGGGTGGCGAGACGCTCTATGTTGTTCATATTATTATTGTTGAACTAGGTTGAAAATTTGAAATCTGTCGGAAGACGGAAAAAAAACATCTAGAAACCGCTTATTTTCCATCTTCGCTAATATGCTGAATTCCCCATTCGTGCATGGCATTAATAATCGGTTTGAGACTTTCGCCCAAAGGCGTTAGCGAATATTCAACTTTTGGCGGCACTTGCAGGTAAATTTCCCGGTGCACGATCGCGTCTGATTCCATTTCCCGCAGTTGCTGCGTCAGCATCTTCTGAGTAATTCCGTTGACAGCTCGTTGCAGCTCGTTAAAGCGCTTCACTCCTTGAAACAACTCCCGCAGAATCAAGACTTTCCAGCGCCCGCCAATCACCTCTAGAGTGCGTTCTACAGGGCAATTTGCTCGATCGACCTTTACTTCTTGGACTTGCATAGTATCTTTTTGGTAAGTATCGCACTTTTAAGTGCGTACTATCCATAATAACTTGACTCGGTTTAAAATAAAAACATCAAAGAAACACCGGATAAATTTCACTGAGGATTCAGAAAATGATTACCGTCAGAAAAAGTGAAGCAAGAGGACACGCTAATCACGGTTGGCTGGACAGTTACCACACATTTTCTTTTGCCGGCTATTACGATCCAAATTATATGAATTTTCGATCTTTGCGGGTAATTAATGAGGATGTCGTTAGCCCCGGCAAAGGTTTCGGCACTCACGGACACAGTGACATGGAAATCATTACTTATGTATTAGAAGGAGCATTAGAACACAAGGACAGTTTGGGTACTGGTGCAGTGATTAAACCCGGTGAAGTACAGCGGATGAGTGCAGGTACGGGGATCAAGCACAGCGAGTTCAATAACTCGCAAACAGACCCGGTTCATTTGCTGCAAATCTGGCTGTTACCCGATACACAGGGTTTGCCTCCGAGTTACGAACAGCGGGAGTTTCCCCTAGCAGAAAGGCACGGAAAACTGCGTTTAGTGGCGGCACGAGATGCGAGAGATGGTGCTGTGAAAGTGCATCAAGATGTGGATTTGTATGCGGCTATTTTGGATAAAGACTCGCGGGTTTCTCATGCTTTGCAGCCGAATCGCCATGCTTGGCTGCAAGTTGCTCGCGGCTCGGTTTTGGTCAACGGTTTGCCTTTGAAAAATGGCGACGCTGCGGCGGTTAGCGGCGAGTCTGAATTGGCGATTGAAGCTACGGCAGATGCTGAATTTTTGCTGTTTGATTTGGCATAGAATTACACAAGAAATCCCCGGCTTCTCCAAGAAGTCGGGGATTTTAGATCGTTCGGCGATTGAAATCGCTTAAGAGTCAAACTCTCCTCCGAGTAGAGGGGGACTAAGAAATTAATCACCCATCCAAGATTTTGCCCCAAAAATATCTGCTACAAGTTCGGGAATGCCCAAATCAACCTCTAAGCTTTCCCAGTGCACGCTACTACCGGAAGGCGGTAGCCAAACATCAGCAAACTGTTCTGGTGAAGCGCCTTCTAAGTCTTGTGCAAGGCTTGGAGGAAAACAGAAAATAGCACCGTTTTTTTGTTCGAGCACTATTAAATCTTCAGACTGATTGTAATACATGGATTCGGCGCGGGGTTCTGTAGCCTCAGCGTTTTTCCCTGCTTGCTGGGCTTTGGTTATTTGCTCTCGGAGATTTTCCTCAGTTAACTGTTTGTCCCAGTTTCTAAATACCATGTATTTCTTGCCATCGGTTTTGTTAAGTTTGGATACTTGATTATTGCTGCATGGGATTGTGTTAAGCGGACTGTGAAGGAGATGATACTTAATAATGGGTTACTACTTAGGAAATAAGTAAATAGGAGGAAGAAAGTAAGTTTTATTTGTGGTATTTCTGGTAAGGGTAAATGTTTAGGATAAATTTTTATGGAACAACAGCCGATCGCCCGAAAGCATCTTGTTTGGAGCCTCATCACTGGTTTAGCAGTCGGCGCGATCGCAGGCGCACCCCTCGGCTGGATGGCTAATGGGAAATATTCCGACCAGCGTTTGGCTGAATTCATCATTTGCCAAGAAAAAAATAGAGATAAGCCAGTTGCTATGGTTGAGTCTATTTGTGGTTCCCGATTCTAAATTTTTCTGGTAGCCAGAGGGCTGTGTCAAATATTGTGAGGCTTGTGCGAATGTCGAAAGTTCGATCGTCGCGCAGGCATTTTGGCGTTGTCAACCGTCAATCTGCCACAAACCGGATAACTTATGCGTCAGTTGATATCTGGGTATGTTAAATTGACACAATAATGAATTACAGCAGAACAATTCCGGCTATTTTGAGTGCTACGATCGCCCTGAGTTCGATCGCCCTCATCCCACTCACATCACCTCAAATCGCCCTCGCATTAACCGCCGACCGAGTTAAAACCGTTGCCCAACAAATTACTGTTCGCATCCAGGGGACAAAAGGCGGTTCAGGAGTAATTTTAGAGAAACAAGGCAGCACATACTATATTCTCACAAACTGGCACGTTGTCGATAAAGCAGGCGATTACGAGGTGGTAACTCCGGACGGCAAAGCTCACTCTGTATACTATAGCCTCGTGCGGCGAGTGCCCGGGATGGATTTAGCCGTCGTACCTTTCAGCAGCACTCAAAGCTACCCACTGGCTCAATTAGCCAATTCCGCAGCAACTAAGGGAAACAAGGCTTATGTGGCCGGCTGGCCGATATCCGGCGGTTCTCTGAGACAGCCGATTTTCATCGCCACGGAAGGTCAGCTTACCGGCCGCCAAACTCCTTGGAACGGTTATACTTTGGTATACAATAACTTAGTGAGAGCGGGAATGAGCGGCGGGCCGGTGCTCGATGACGCAGGCCGAGTTGTCGCAATTAACGGCATTGTCAGGTTAGAGGACAATTCTGATAAAATCGTGGCTGCGGGAATAGAAATTAATACTTTCATGAAATGGCGATCGACTATTTCGCTGCCAGTCGTTCCCCAATCTCCTACTGCCGGGAACCCGAAAACTCCGGCGAATAATGCGCCCCGCACGCCTGCAAGTGCGATCGCCTTTGCTGCTACAAATACCCTCAAAGGGCCTTCGGAAGTTGTCAGTTCCCTTGCCCTAGCTTCCGCTTATTTTACCACAGGAAATAGCAACGGCACAATCTCAGTTTGGAATTTTCCCAGTGGGCAATTAAAAACTACCCTGCAAGGTCACACGGAAGCAGTAAACGCATTGGCCGCGAGTGCGGATGGCAAGGTGTTAGCTAGCGGCAGCGACGACAAAACAGTGAAAATTTGGAATTTAGAAACTGGCGCGGTTGTACGCACTTTGAGCGGGCATTCCAATGCAGTTTCGAGCGTTGCCGTTAGTCCCGACGGTCAATTTGTAGCCAGTGGCAGTTGGGACAAAACGATTAAGATTTGGAACCCGAAAACGGGGGAATTGCTGCGGACTTTGACCGGGCATTCTGGGTTGGTGAATGCTGTTGCAATTAGTCCCGACAACAAAACTTTAGCTAGCGGCAGCAAAGACGGTTCAATTAGGTTGTGGAATTTAGCTAGCGGTCAAGCAATTCGCACGATTAGCGGCAAAAACTTGTCTGTTTTGTCGCTAGCTTTTACTCCCGACGGCAAGAGTTTAGCTGCGGGAAATAGCAACGGTACAATCGGTTTGTGGAATGCCGGAAACGGGCAGTTAATTCGTCGTTTGAGCGGGCATACTGACGGAGTTTGGTCGGTGGCATTCAGTCGGGATGGCACTACGCTGGTTACTGGGAGTTGGGATAAGAGTGTGAGACTTTGGGATGTGCGATCGGGGGATTTGAGAGGTAATTTGAGCGGTCATGCTGGCTACGTTAGCGCTGTGGCGATTAGCAGCGACGGTAAGACGATTGTGAGTGCGGGTTGGTTGGGGGAAATTAAGATTTGGAAAAGGAGTTGAGATTTTTTTGAACGAACCGCTTTCGTCGCGTTACGCGGAGGGGCGCGTAAGCGCTACTCAACCTAGAAACAGCCCCGCCTCTGTAGCGAAGGCAGCTAGTGGAGGGTTCGCTTAGGCACGGACTCTACTGGTAGGGTGCGTCAGTTGGAGCGATTCGATGTACATCGGCTAATCATTTCCGGGCTCCGCCCCCCTACTACCTAGCATTTTGTTTCAAACTACGATCGACCCTTATGATAGATTTGGTTCTTGCCAGACTACACTGGAAGACAAAATCAAATTAAAAATTTCGCCATAAATTCGATCGACCCGCCGATCGGGCGGGACTCTCAACTTCGTGGAACAGGCGTCCCGCCTGTGGTTGGCAAAGTAAATCTAAAATCTAAAATCTAAAATTGCGTGACTTCTGACAAATGATTGAAGTAGAACACTTAAGCAAAACTTACGGTTCGACCGCAGCGATCGCGGACGTGTCTTTTTCGGTCGAATCAGGAGAAATTCTGGGGTTTTTGGGGCCAAACGGCGCTGGCAAAACCACAACCATGCGGATTTTGTCGGGATACTTGCCAGCATCCAGCGGTACGGCCCGCATCGCCGGCATGGATGTTCACGAAGACTCGATGGCCGTCAGACAGCGCATCGGCTATCTGCCGGAAAACCCGCCACTGTATCCAGAAATGAGTGTGGAAGGGTTTCTGTTTTTTGTCGCCCGGATCAAGCAAGTACCTGCAGGCGATCGCGCGCGACGAGTTACCTCCGCGATCGAACGCTGCGGCCTGGTTGATAAACGCAAAGTTTTAATCCGCAAGCTTTCTAAAGGATTTCGCCAGCGCGTCGGTATCGCGCAGGCGATCGTCCACGACCCCCCCGTCATTATCTTAGACGAACCAACCGTCGGCCTCGACCCCCGGCAAATCATCGAAGTCCGCAATTTAATCAAAAGTCTTGGGGGCCAGCACACAATCATCCTTTCCACGCACATTCTGCCGGAAGTCAGCATGACTTGCAACCGCGTCACCATCATCAATCGCGGTAAAATCGTCGCTGCAGGTACTCCCGAAAATTTGATGGGAGAGTTGGCGGTGGGAGAGGGTTACGAACTCGAAGTTGAAGGCGAGGCGGATTTGGTAAACAGTCTGCTGTTGCCTTCTTTGGAACAATTGCCGGGAGTTCGATCGATCGAATTGATTCCAAGCCAGCAATTTTTAGTGAATCGCTACCGCCTGCGGGCAATGTGCGAACCGGACATAGAACCCGGACGAGAAATTGCCACAGCTATCCTCGCCTCTGGATTCGGACTCTGCGAAATGCGTCGCTCTCGCGCTACTCTGGAAGATGTGTTTTTAAGGCTGACAGCGGCTGAAAAAAAACCGGAAGAAAATCTGGTTCACACCGAACCAGAGGTCGATCGAAATCTGCAAGAAGCGGCAACAACTCAAGACTCGATCGCGGATTCTCATCAATCCGAATCGCAACCGATTGTCGAAAACCTGCAAGTTTCACATAGGCAAGAGTCTCTCTATGATTCTCATTCAGCATCGGAACCAGTTGCAGAAACCGTAGAGTTGAGAGAACATCCTCAACCAGCATCAGAACCAGTTGCAGAAACCGTAGAGTTGAGAGAACATCCTCAACCAGAATCGGAACCAGTTGCAGAAACCGTAGAGTTGAGAGAACATCCTCAACCAGAACTAGAATCAGTTCCAGAAACCGTACAGCCGATTAAAGGGAAGCATCTCAGTTTGGGTGTCACAGGAACCAGATCATCTTACTCGCTACAGATATCTAAACAAGCAAGCAGGATGCTCACTTTTGTAAAAAATGTTTTTTACAAAAGTGAGATACTCCCGATAGAACCTTCTCCACCAGAACCGATTGTCCAAAATCTAGAAGTTTCAGAAACACTAGAGTCGATCGAGCATCCTCAACCAGAACCGATAGTCGAAAATCTGCAAGTTTCAGAAACAGTAGAGTCGATCGACTATTCTCAACCAGAATCCGAACCAGTTGTAGAAACAGTAGAGTCGATCGAGCATCCTCAACCACAACCGATAGTCGAAAATCTGCAAGTTTCAGAAACAGTAGAGTCGATCGAGCATCCTCAACCAGAACCGATAGTCGAAAATCTGCAAGTTTCAGAAACAGTAGAGTCGATCGAGCATCCTCAACCACAACCGATAGTCGAAACGCAAGAGTCGATCGACTATTCTCAACCAGAATCCGAACCCATTACAGAAACACCAGAGGAAATAAGCGATTTAGAACCCGGAATGCAACCAGTCGCAGAGTTTCTGGAAACTGTAGAAAGACAAGAGTCGATCGAACATCCTCAATCAGAACCGATTGTCGAAAATCTACTCATTGTCGAAACAGTAGAGTCGAGCGAGCATTCTCAACCAGAACCGATTGTCGAAAATCTAGAAGTTTCAGAAACGCTAGAGTCGATCGAGCATCCTCAACCAGAACCGATTGTCGAAAATCTACTCATTGTCGAAACAGTAGAGTCGAGCGAGCATCCTCAACCAGAACCGATTGTCGAAAATCTACTCATTGTCGAAACAGTAGAGTCGAGCGAGCATTCTCAACCAGAACCGATTGTCGAAAATCTACTCATTGTCGAAACGGTAGAGTCGATCGAGCATTCTCAACCAGAACCGATAGTCGAAAATCTAGAAGTTTCAGAAACGGTAGAGTCGATCGAGCATTCTCAACCAGAACCGATAGTCGAAAATCTAGAAGTTTCAGAAACAGTAGAGTCGATCGAGCATTCTCAACCAGAACCGATAGTCGAAAATCTAGAAGTTTCAGAAACGGTAGAGTCGATCGAGCATTCTCAACCAGAACCGATAGTCGAAAATCTAGAAGTTTCAGAAACGGTAGAGTCGATCGAGCATTCTCAACCAGAACCGATAGTCGAAAATCTAGAAGTTTCAGAAACGGTAGAGTC
>NZ_JAUBRO010000085.1:0-16275 GCF_036701945.1 Microcoleus sp. MON1_C1
GTGATAATCTGGTTTGATTTCTAAGGCTTTGTCGTAGGAGGCTATCGCTTCTTCCCATCTTCCTAGATTACCCAGTGCATTGCCCCGATAGTACCAGGCTTCGTGATAATCTGGTTTGATTTCTAAGGCTTTGTCGTAGGAGGCTATCGCCTTTGTATATTCTTCAGCATAGCCATACAATAAACCTTGTTCATAAAACAATTCTGCTTGTTGTTCGAGTGTTTGCCCATCCTCATCAATTAAAGATTGAATCCTCACCAATTCCCGTTTCCGTTCTTGGGGAGTCAAAGCTAGATAATCTTCTCGCTTCCCTCTTTCGGAACAAGCCTGCTTTGATTCTGCTTGTAAGCTTTCTTCATCCATCGACAACTTAAATAGACTCGATCGCCAATCAAAGAAATCCGGAGCCCGCTGAATAAAATAATCAATAGCAAACTTAGGCAACAGAAAAATAAAACAGATTTTAAAATTATCTCGAAATCGTTCTCGCTGCTGGTTTAAATTAATTAAAACAGGCGGCACACCCCGCCAACTGTAAGAGTAAATATCCTTACTTTCCCAGCCGAGCTCCTTTTTTTCTTGTTCGTATTCATAAAGTGAATATTCTAAACCCTGGACGAATAGGACATTGATGCGATCGCGATTTGGCAACTCTTCAATTAGATTGTAAAAATCATAAACCGATTCCTTCAGCCGCAAAACCTCAATATTTTGCTGCGGAATATCTGTTTTAACTCTAGCAATCCAGCGTTCTCCCTCCGCCGGTGAACACTCCACAAACAACAAGCTAAACCCATCTGTCCGCTTGAGAATGCGTACCAGAGTTAGATATTCTTCCTCTGGTTCTGCCGGTGGCAAATCTTCGTCCCAATCAATTGCTTCTGTTTTCATGGCTGAAGTAGAGCGACTGCTTCCTTAAATTCCTGAATGCCTTTAATTAGCGGGTGAACATCATACCAAGGCTGCATTTCTCCTTCATCATCAAAATATCGGTATTCCAAAATACAGCGGTTAAATAGCAAATTGCGGTGCTTTTCTTCATTAAGTATCCGGTGAGAAATAGAGACTTTTGCTAAAATTGACCATTCATCTTGTCCGGGAGTTTTGCGGTAGACATTCCGCTCTTTCGTGATTGCTCTTTGGGCCGCTTTGGCAGTAATTGGCAAATTCTGTGTTTGATTCACAGCTTCTCGCATCATCTTCATCAAATCCCTAACGTGACCTCCACTCATCAAGCACAGCCGTTCTAGGGTTTCTTCGGTGTCAAACAATCCTGTTTCTAAAGATAGATTTGGATCTATTTTTTGCACCCGCTTCTTAATCAACTCTTTAACTTTAGCAAGTCCCGGTTGGTGAGCGCTACCATCTAGATTCTGTACCAGAATCATTGGCAGCACTTGCGGAGTATTGTACTTATCGCTTAAATCAGCAGCGCGGTTAGAATGCACCATGGAAATCGGTACTGTGTAAACGACGTGACAATCTAAAGCTTGGAGTTGTTCGCTGCGGTCTAAGAAAATTTGGTCTAGATTGCTGCGTCCTCCTGCGTCTGTCGCAGAAAATGGCACAATCCGGTCTAAATTATCGGCAATCGCTACCAGTTGCGAATATTTATTGGGCAGCTTTGTTTTAGCGTCGCCAATAAACTCATTTAGCGCATCAATCAGCGTTTGTGTTTGGGGTTCAACTTTTTCTCGGATTTTTTGACGCAGACTCGGTTGAGTTCTCACATTCGCCGTCAACTTGGCAAACTGACTAATTTGCGCCTCTAAGCTCAATTTTTCAAAAGATATTTCTGTTAGCCCTAAATCTTTTAAATCGTCCCAGCGGTTTTTCATCCAATTAAGCAAAGGCTTGGAGTCAGCCTCTTTAATTGCTTCTAATAAGTGTCTGGTGCAAGCTAGCAAAATATCTGTATATTCAGTATCTTCGGGATTGATATCTTCCGCGTCAGCCGCGAAATAAACTACAAAATAACCTTTGTTGTTCAAGTGTTGCTGTAGTCGCAGCAATTCGGTTGATTTTCCAGCACCGCGATGTCCTGCATACAACTGGCAAGTCATCGGTTCTGAACGCTCAATGTTGAGGCCCAAGTCTAGGGTAATATTGTCATCTCCTCGCACTTCGCCACAGTCAACATATTGCGGGTCGCCTGCTGGTAAAGGAGAAGATGGGTTAAAGGCGTTGTAGAGGTCTTTTAGTAGTTTTTCTGTATTTTGAGTCATAATTTTTTTTAGTATTTTTGGTTTTTTATAGGCTCAACCGCAGATTTAAGGCAGATGAACACGGATAAACCCAGATAATTATAAGAAGAGCGATCGAATCTATGCAAAAGGCTGGGTGCACATGGCGCACCCAACAATCACTACTTTTAAGCTTGATATTTTTTCAGAATAGCAACTTTTTCCGGGAAGATTTCGATCGCCATTTTGTCATCATAACGAGTCGCGAGCGATCGCCTCACTTCGCCCAAAAACAGCGGCTGCGACAGCCCAGGTTCAGGATGTACAACTGTACGAACCCGGATTGTCATGTAGTCTCTGCCGCGTCCCGATCGCCCTGGAGAGTACAAATCCGCAGCCGCTTGCTGCATCGTTGCTTCTAATTCCGATTCCGTGATCGTAGGTGGCACAGTAACTACTGTTTGAGCGCCGCCTGTATCGTAAACTAAAGAATAGCGAACTGCACCGGGAATTTCTGTGCGGGAAAACAGTCCCAAACCCAGACCAAATATACTCGCAGCAATTACTCCCATAAAGCTTGTCACTCCTACCAATCGGAAGCGAAAACCCCATTTGAAGATAAATGCTATAACTGTTAGAATAGCCAAGGCTACTGTTAGAATTCCCGCCCATTGGGCGTACATTAAAAGGTTAGAATTTACGTTCATTTGATAATTTGTTGACTGTTGACTGTTGACTGTTGACTGTTAACTGTTGACTGTTGACTGTTGACTGTTGACTGTTGACTGTTGATATTAGTTACGGATACCCGATGCCCTGTTTGGCCAATGCCCCATGCCCAATGATTAATTAAGCGTTTCGGCCCATAAGCAGATAAGTCATCATATCGCCTTTCCCCTTCACTGGAATCACGCCGCGCTCCTCAAAAACGTACTTATCCCGCAGGCGCTCGTAGGTAGCAACTGTCACCTGAATGCTGCCGGCGACGCCTTGAGATTCCATCCGGGAAGCTGTATTTACCGTATCTCCCCACAAATCGTAAGTAAATTTTTTAGTACCGATTACCCCAGCTTCTACCGGCCCTGTGTGGATGCCGATGCGGATGCTGAGCGGCTGACCTCCCTTGGTATGTATCTTAGTCATTGCTGCTTGAATTTCCAGCGCCATTTCGGCGATCGACTCGGCGTGGTCATCGCTGGGTGTCGGCAAACCGCCAACAACCATATAAGCATCGCCGATCGTCTTAATTTTCTCAAGTCCGTAGCGCTCGGCCAACTCGTCAAAAGCCGAAAAAATCTCGTTGAGCAACTCCACCAACTGAGCCGGCGATAAATGAGACGAAAGCTTGGTAAAACCGACCAAATCGGCAAACATCACTGTTACCTCAGCGAAACTGTCTGCGATCGTAATTTCCCCGTGTTTGAGGCGCTGCGCGATCGCCTTGGGTAAAATATTTAACAGCAAACGCTCGGACTTTTCCTTTTCCTGGGCCAACTCATGTAAATACGCCTGTTCCTTATCCCGCAGCCGCTTCTTTTCCAGACAAGCGCTAATCCGAGCCTTGAGCAATACCGGATTGAACGGTTTAGAAAGATAATCCTCCGCCCCCAACTCTATACACCGGACGATACTGTCGATATCGTCCACCGCCGAAATCATAATCACCGGGATGTAGCGCAAATTCTCGTCCGCCTTCAGACTTTCGAGCACCTGATAGCCGTTCATTTGCGGCATCATAATGTCTAAGAGAACCAAATCAAAAGGATCGCTTCGCAACATTTCCAGAGCTTGGAGACCATCTTCAGCAACAGTCACCACATGGCCTTGACGCTGAAGTCGGCGGGCCAGCAAATCGCGGTTTACCTCATTGTCGTCAACAACCAGCACGCTGCCCTCATCACCTTTCATGTCATGGCCTCTTTGAGAAGCGTTTCAATTTTACCCAAAAGTCTGGGAAACTCGACCGGTTTAGTGTCGTAGTCATTGCAGCCGGCCGCAAGACACTTTTCACGATCGCCCGCCATTGCGTGAGCCGTCAGCGCAATCACCGGAATCCTGCTAGTTTCAGGAGCCGCCTTAATTTGCTGCGTTGCTTGCCAGCCGTCGAGAACCGGCAGACTCATATCCATCAGAATCAAATCGGGTACTTTGGCGAGCGCCATCGACACTCCCTCAGCACCGTCAACAGCAATAAAGACCTCGTGTCCCTTGCGGGCCAGACGCCTGGAAAGCATATCCCTGTTCATTTCGTTATCTTCGACCAACAGGATTTTAGCCATTGGTGTTCTCCTTGCCTTTCGAGTCGTACCTGCGATCGAACCTGTCATTGACTATAGAGCGAACATCGCGCAACAAAGTATCGCAACTGTAGACTCCCTTTTGTAGAACCCGCTCGACGTAGCCGTTTAGCTGCTGGCTTTCGGCCGGTGTCAAGTCTTTCCCCGTGATCACAACAATCGGTATAGGATCTCCCGAATGGGATTTGCGAAGTTCCCCGATCAACTCAAAACCATCCATTTCTGGCAGTGTCAAATCCAGTAATATCAGGTGCGGGCGAGCAACTTTTAGCCGATCGAGAGCAGCGCGTCCGCTGTCAGCTTCCGTTACTGCCCAGCCTTGTGTTTCTAGTACGCATCGCAGTATTTCGCGCGTGGCAACGTCGTCTTCCACAATTAGAATCTGACAGGTCAAATTGTTACTTGCAACGCCGTCTTGGTCGCGTCGGTACTTGTTCAACAAGGCAGCCAGCCGTTTGCCGTCCACTGGTTTGGTGAGGTAGTCCGAGGCACCCAATGCAAAGCCGAGGCTTTTGTTGCCCACAAAGGATAGCAGGATTACGGGAATTTCGGCAAGGTCTGGATCGGCCTTCAGCGCTGAGAGTACCGCCCAGCCGTCCATTCCGGGCATTATCACGTCCAGGGTAATGGCGTCTGGCCGTAGTTGCTTAGCGAGCCGGAGAGCTTGCTCGCCACTGCCGGCGACTTCTATGTGCAGTCCTTGGCGACTGAGGGCGCGCTGGATTAAATCCCGCGAGATCGGGTCGTCGTCCACTACCAGCACCGTGCCGACAGCGGGGGCGTCGGGATGGCTAGTGCTGTCGTGGACTTTGTTGGGGATTTCCGGCTGTTTGATGGCTTTGGGCAAGAGCACGGTGAAAGTGGAGCCTGCGCCCAAGGTGCTGCTGACCTCAATACTGCCACCCATCATCTGACAGAAGCGCTGGCTGATTGCTAGTCCCAAACCGGTGCCACCGTACTCGCGGGTAGTCGAGGCATCAGCTTGGGTGAAAGGTTGGAAAACTCGCTCCAATTGCTCTTGTGTCATGCCGATGCCGGTGTCGGCGACGCGGAAACTTAAAAATTCGGAGTTGGAAATTAAAATTTGGGAAGATTCCTCTTGATTTTTCCTTTTTAATTGTTCATTTTTAATTCTTTCCACTCCGATCGCAATTCTCCCGTTTTGTGTGAACTTGGCAGCGTTGCTGAGCAAATTAAGCAGCACTTGCCGCACTTTGGTCATGTCCGCGTGCATGGTATCGAGGTTGTCTGGACAGTACACTTCTAGGGTATTACCGTTTTTATCTACCAGCGGCCTCGCCGTGGCAACAGCACTTTCAATTAAGGTATGGATCTCGAAGGTTTCTAAGTAGAGATCCATTCGGCCTGCTTCAATTTTAGAAATATCTAGGATGTCGTCAATCAGAGACAGCAGGTGTTTGCCGGCGCTGCAGATTTTTTCGAGGTCGGGAACGGATTCGCAACTGCCCAATTCTTCGGCTTCTTCTTGAAGCATTTCGCTGTAGCCGATGATGGCGTTGAGGGGTGTGCGAAGTTCGTGGCTCATGTTGGCGAGAAATGTGCTTTTTGCCCGGTTGGCTGATTCTGCTGCTTCTAGGGCCAACTGCATGGCGGATTCTGCCTGTTTGCGATCGGTGATGTCTTGGACTGTGCCTTCGTAGTACAAAACCCTGCCGTTTTCGTCGCAGATGCTGCGCGCGTTTTCGGAAATCCAGATCTTGCTACCGTCTCGGCGGTATATTTGGGACTCAAATTTTGACACTTGGCGGCGCGCGCGCAATTGGGCCATAAACTCGGCGCGCCGATGGGGGTCAATGTAAAATTGACGGTTGATATCGGTGAGTTCGGCGAGCATTTGGGTACAGGATTCGTAGCCGTAAATTCTGGCTAGTGCGCGATTGCCGCTGAGGTAGTGTCCTGAAGGCGTTGTCTGGAATATGCCTTCGACTGCGTTTTCAAAGATGCTGCGGTATTTTGTTTCGGATTGTCTCAAGGCTGCTTCTGCTCGCTTGCGCTCTAGGACATTGGCGAGCATTTCTCCTACCATTTTTAGCTGTGTGGATATTTCGGTTGCTCGACCTGCTGTTTGCTTTAAGCCATCGAATCCGAGAAATCCTACTAGGTTTTTATTACAAATTAGGGGAATAATTATCAGCGATTGAATATTTTGTAGCTGTTTTTTTAATTCTAAATTATTTAGGGAAGCGCCAATCCAAGGTATTGAGGCGGTTGCTGTTTCATTGACTGTTTGGGATGGGGAGTTGGTCTGGAATTCGGCTGGATTTTGACCGATAAAATAGCCAATTTCGGCTTTGGCTGGAGGCGGGAGTTCGCCGATTTCTGGAATATAGAGGCATTCCGCGCGATCGAGTTTTTCTGCGATCCAAGGGATTTGTGCGATGTCTATTTGGTTGTAGGTGCTGTCTTTGACTGCCGGAATGCTTTCGCCGCACCACTCGTAGCTTTTGTCGGCGCGGGTTTTGTCTTCTGATAACAGGTAGATGTAACTGCGGTCAAACCCGCTCAAGGTGGCGATCGCTTCCAGGGTTTGATCGATGCCTTTGTCTATTTCTGATAAGGGCTGGCTGATGAAATGGCTTGACAAACGGGCAATCAACTGAGCGAATTCTATTTGATACTGCAAAGATTCTTCTACTTTTTTGAGTTCGGTAACGTCTCGAAAGCTCCAGACTCTACCGACTGTTTTCGCTCCGACTTTTGATGGCAACGAATTTAATTCAAGAATTTTTCCGTCTTTAAATTCTAATAATTCGCTGATTTGAGTATCTGAATCTGCCGACACTTTGATCACGTTTTGGAGAAATCTTTGCGGGTATTTTAATTGTTCCCTGTCGAAGGGGAATCCTGTTTGGATCGTGTTTTTGAGTGTGGCGAAGGTCGATCGGCTCAACTTTCCTTGGCTGGCGGACAAACCCCACATCTCTAGAAATTTCTGATTATAATTACATATATTGCCGTTTCTGTCAACCGCCAGAATTCCTGCATCTGTAGATTTTAGAACTGCTTGCAGTATCGAGAGCGATTGCTTGTGTTCTCTAGTGTCAAAAAACACCAAGACTGATATTTCGCTGCCCTCAACTGCGGGATGGAAAAAATAGGAAACTGGTAACATCTTGCCGTCGCGACACAAAAACTCGTCGTCCCAATTGTTGCAAGGTTGACCCGAAGCGATCGCCTCTTGTAAATCTAGTGTAGGTGCGATCGGCCTATCTTCACTCTTGCTTGGCGACTGTTTCGGAGCCGTCAAAACTTGGGATTTGTTGCCTTTCTTTTGCTTCCCGATGCGCTCTAGCAGGGAAACGCCTGCAAGTTCCGACTCTCCCCACCCCAGCAACCGTTCGGCCTCTGGATTCACTGAAATTACACAGCCATTCGCGTCAAGGATACACAATCCCGCCCCCAAACTGTTGACACTCGCCCGCAGTCGATCGAATTCTGAAGCTGTTGGAGAGTCTTGAGGGGACTGGGGCGACTCAGTTACATCCTTGAGCGCCACCGTCTGCAAGTTAAAACAATCTTCCTGCTGAAGTTCTTGCTGACTCTGAACTCGGTCATAGGTACAACTTACCTGCTCTAATAAAAGTTGCCACTGCTCAGCAGTGGGAGGGGGAGACTCGCCGACTAAACCGAGCTGTTCGAGTTGGCGCTGGAGGTGGGGGTGCATATTTTCTGGCGCTTTGTAGGCAACTTTCTACAGTATATCTTTATTAATTAATAGTATATATACGTAGGTATACGGTTAGGGGACAAGTACGCGATCGAAGTCTATAACCGGTTTTATTGAGAAGCCGAGGACTCGTGTCTCCTCTCCAAAATCTTTCAAACTGCGCTCATTATATTAATTCTCAGAACTTTTAAGGGTTGTCAACTAACTAATCCTCTGAATGTCGGCAGCACGCTCAAAAATAATAATATCATCTTATCAAGTCAATACTCCGAAAACTTTTGGTCACGATACTACAAGTTTTACAGGACAAGGACAATAAAAAAGTAAAATTAAATGCAAGTCACGGGTGGAGAGGGCATTGATTTAATTATCCAAAGTCGCTCAAAGTCAAGGGATAATAAGCCATTGGACGAGAGAAAAACTGTCCGGAGTATTGAGCGAGTGAACTTACCCTCAAAAAATAGGTGGCTTCCAAAAAACGATCGCTTACGCTTGTACTGGACTGGAAAAATTATTCTTCCCATGCCAGCGGAAACGATTTAAGGGTTTTTCGTACTTACTCATAAATTAATTATGGTTATCTAACCCGGCCTAATCTTCTACCTTTATATTAGAAAAAACTCTGAAAAAGACTGAATTGATAGTGTGATAAATTATCTGCAAAATATCCCTAACTGCTAGCGAAATAATCAGCAACTGGCGGAGGCAAATAAAATTTGCAGGCATCGAAAATAACTGTCAAAAAAATATTATTCGTCAGAGTTTTCGGTTGAGATCGAAAGGTCGCTGAAAATAGCTGGCAGCCGAATGGTAAAAGTAGAACCTTTGCCCACCTCGCTGAATGCAGTAATGTCTCCGCCCATCATTTCGCAGAATTTCTTAGTAATCGTCAG
This sequence comes from Microcoleus sp. MON1_C1, assembly GCF_036701945.1. Lineage (NCBI taxonomy): Bacteria > Bacillati > Cyanobacteriota > Cyanophyceae > Oscillatoriales > Microcoleaceae > Microcoleus > Microcoleus sp. MON1_C1. Next base: position 9,062 of record NZ_JAUBRO010000085.1, read on the forward strand.
CCCCAAACCGGTGCCGCCATACTTCTTAGTAGTTGAGGAATCGGCTTGGGTGAAAGGCTCAAAGATTCTGGCTAACTGTTCGGGACTCATGCCAATGCCGGTATCTTTGACCGTAAAAAAGATCCAATCTTGACCGGAAGATAACAGAGACAAGCTATTTTCAGCTTGGCCACCTCCTCTATACGCTCCAAGTCTTTTGGCTTTCTTTGCAGCGTCGGCGGGGGTTTCGACGCATCGGGTAACGGCGAAGGTAATCGCGCCGGAGCGAGTAAATTTCGCGGCATTGCTGAGGAGGTTGAGCAGAGACTGCCGGAGTTTAGTCAAGTCGGTGTGCATCGAGCCAATATCCTTGGGGCATTGTATTTCTAGGATATTGCTATTTTTGTCTGCCATCGGCCCGATCGTGGTTACTACTTGCTCAACCAGAGTTGAAATGGTGAAGGTTTCGAGGTGGAAATCGATGCGGCCTGCTTCAATTTTGGTCAAGTCGAGAATATCTTTAATCAGCGCTAGTAGGTGCTGGCCGGCCGTGTTAATTCTCTGGAGGTCGTCAATGAATTCTTCGGCACCGAGGTCTCGGGCGTCTTCTTGCAGGAGCTCGCTGTAGCCGATGATGGCGTTGAGGGGGGTTCTGAGTTCGTGACTCATGTTGGCCAGAAAAATGCTTTTCGAGCGATTGGCAGCTTCGGCGGCTACTGCGGCCCGGCGGAATTCTTCGGAACGCAAGCGTTCGGTGATGTCGCTGGTCATGATTAAAACGCACTGAGTGCTGCCGAGGTCGATGAGTTCCATTGACAGCAGCCAGTCGCGCACTTCGCCGACTTTGGTGCGAATTTTGATTTCTTGATTGCTGATCGAATTTTGTGATTGCAAAATCTGGGTGAGCCGCCCCCCGTCTTCTGAATTGACAAACATTCCTAAGTCGCTGGGAGTGCGGCCGATAAATTCGTGTCGCAGCCAGCCTAATGAGCGCAAAAAGCTTTCGTTGGCATCGAGGAAGCATCGGTCTGTGAGGGTGCAGATGCTGATGCCGACTGGGGAGGCGTGGAAAGCCTTGGAAAATCTTTCTTCTGAAGAACGCAGGGCGGCTTCGGCTTGCTTTCTGTCTGTGATGTCTTGGACGGTGCTGCTGATGTAGAGGGAGTTGACGGCGGCTTGTTCGTAGACTGTGCGGTTGCTACCGTCGGGGAGTATGAGCCTGTAGTCGATGCTGTAAGGCTGTTGCTGAAATAAAGCGGCTTCGATCGAGGTTTTGACTAATTCTCTGTCTTCAGGGTGTACGTATTCCAAGAAGGCTTCCAGGCTGGGTTCAAAAGTTCCCGGCCGCTCTCCCAGGATGCGATAAATTTCCTCTGACCACCGCAATTGCTGGGTGTTGCGGTCTAAGTCCCAGTTGCCTAGTTGGGCGATGCGCTGGGCGTTGGCAAGGCTGGCTTCGCTGGCGCGCAGGGAAGCTTCTGCTTGGTGGCGTTCGGCGACGGTGGCGGCTAAGACTAAGCCGGTGACGGCGATGACGGCGATGAAGGCTTGCAGGGATAACAGTGCTTGGGGCATACTGCTGGCGTGTTTGAGGAAGGGGCCGCTGCGTCGGGCTATGCCCCAGATGGCGAAGCCGCAGAGGATGAAGTTGGAGAGGGCCGTGTAGCGCTGGCCGAATCGAAAGGCAGCCCAAACTACTAGGGGAAATGGTAAGTATTCGAGGGGATAGCGGGCGTAGGCGGCGCGGGTGCGGGAGCAGAAGACGAGCCAGCCGACTGCTAGTAGCAGCAGCAGCCAAATCGCTCGTTCAGCTATCTTTTTACGATGGTTGGGGACTCTGGGCAATTGTTGCCACGTCAGCAGCAGCGGGGCGACGAGCAAAATTCCCATAGCGTCTCCCACCCACCAAGTCCCCCAAATCGTGCCCAAATCGCTCCAGCTAGATAAACCGGTCAGGCATACGAGGATGCTGCCGATGGTGGAGTTGATCAGGGTAGATCCCAAGGCTGCTAGTCCGACTATTCCTAAAACGTCTTTGAGCCGATCGAGCCCGGCGCTAAAGTTAATGCGCTGGAGTAGATAAGTTCCCGTCCACGCTTGCAGGGTTCTGGCGGCTGCCGAGATCAATGCCGTGCCTATGTTGGCCGACGGTACGCTCATGCTGAACAGGAAGCCTCCGAGCGCGATTCCCGGCCACAGTTGCCGCCCAAACAGCAGCAGGGCGACTTGGGCAATTCCTGCTGCTGGCCACATCGGGTAAATTTCTGAACTGAGGGTGAGGGTGGAAATTGCGAATTGCGACGCCCAATAGTAGACCAGGGCGATCGCGCCTACTGCGAGGAAGTACCGCCAGGAATGTCCTTTGATTGCGTTAAGGAACTTTGTCTGCATTGTCGTTTGGGGAAAAGGTGGACGGTTGTTGGGATCTCAGTAGATGGCACGGGACAGGCACAGGGTAGAGAAAATGTTTCTATTAGGTGATGGTAGGTCATGGGTGGTAGGTAGTGGGAGAAGCTTTTGAGCTAACTTTTTGTGGTGCCGTTGAGGGAGCGGTTTTTTTTGTTCGATCAAATCTGCCCATGAATTTCGGGAGTATTGCTTTTTTGTAAATATATCTCTAATGGCTAAGCAATTGGTTTATAAATTTTTGGTTTTTATTAAAGATTTATTACCTAGCGACAGCGGGTGTCTTTTTGTGTCGGGCGAGCGCAACCCAATTCACCCTAACATTTTGCACCGTGCTCAATAATACTTAAAATACCTAAAATACCAATAACAGCGACGTAAAATTTCTGCTTTTATGTAAGTGTGGAACCAGAAACACGGTTTCTGATTATAAGTGGAGGCGGGAGTGATTTTCACTAGATTTTTCATCAATCAATCGAGGTTTCAAGTCTTTCGGGAGAATACAGTGAAAGCTGATAACTAACAGCCAAAAAAATATTTTTTATTGTCTATTTCTCTTTGGCTGTTGCAATATCTAAGGTTAGTGTCAAACGCTCTTGAGATTCTTTAAGGGCGTCTTGGGGGTTGCGGCCCAGAAGAGTTGCCTCTATGGCGCGACCGAGGTTTTCTGACAGGCGGGAGTAACCTGATATAATGGGTCGCGCTCTGGCTGAGTTCATTTGTTCTAAAAATACTCGCAAAACAGGGTTTTTTTCCACAAAGCTTTGATAAGCTTGGCTCTGTCTCGATTTTAAGTTAATGGGCAAGTAACCTGTTCCCAATGCCCATGCTGTTTGGAATTCTTCACCTATAACGTATTCTAAGAATACTAGGGCTGCTCGCTCTCGTTCTGGCGAGGTTTTCATTAAAAATAGGTTTTCACCCCCTACGACGGCTGCGGGGCGTTTGAGGAGCGGTAAAGGCATTGCTGCGTAGTCGCTCGCGCTTTGCTGCAACTGTGCTAGCGTCCACGGCCCGGTGATTTGCATGGCGACTTTCCCGGCGATGAAGTTGTCGAGTTCGTAACCGCGTTCGGGTGCTGACAATATTGCTGAACCTTCTTTTAACAAGTCGCTCCACAATTCTAAGGCGGCGTGAGAACCGGGATTATCTATTTGGGGTACAGGACTTTGAGGTATTTCGCCTTTGAGTTCGCCGCCTGCGCTGAACATGAATGGCAGCCAGGTAAATACTGTCCATTCTCCCTTGCCTAGGGGGAGCACTATGCCGTGTTGGTCTGTGCGGCCGTCTCCGTTGGTGTCTCGGGTGAGCGATCGGGCTGTTTGCTTTAATTGCGCCCAATTCTGCGGCACTTTTTTGATTCCTGCGGCTGCAAATAAGCTGGGACGGTAAAAGATGGCGACGTTGTTTGTGCCTAGGGGAACTGACCAAGTGTGTCCACCGAGTTCCATTGACTCGAAGAGTGCCGGGTAGATTTCCCCTTTCCGGGGCGATTTGTCGAGCCAGTTTTCTAAGGGTTCAATTGCGTTTAGTTCTGCTAGTTTTCCTGAAATTGTGGCAGCATTCCAAAGCAAATCCGGCGGTGCATTTCCAACTATTGCTGTTAGTATTTTTGGGAGTTGTTGGTCGGGTTGGCCGATATAAACTGGTTTGATCTGGATGTTGGGATGAGTTTTGTTGAATTTGTCTGTTAGGGTTTGAAATACGTCGCGATTTGGCGGCGGATTGATGCCGTGCCACAGTGTGAGTTCGATCGGTTCGCCGTTTTTTGAGGCTGGGGTTGGGCTGTTTTGACAGCCGCTTAATATGAGCAGATTTAAGGTAATTAAAATGCCGACGGCTATTTTGAGCGGTCTTTTAATTGCTTTGGATAATTGGGAGAAAATCATTTGTTAGTTGGATTAATGGAAGAATATTTTTTTTACGGCTGATGGACGCGGATAGTTAGATGTTGGTAAAACGAGGTAAATCTAGAAAATCTGCTGGTAGCTGATTTCTCTCTCCATCCGAGGTGTTTTGAAACAAAACGGTGAAACCTCCTGCTCCTAGTCTATCTTGCGGCCACATCCGATAGCAAGGAATTTCTGTCAGGTGCGATCGATATTTTTCTAAATGAGGAACAGTGACTGCCTGAAATTCGGGGAATTTGCTTAACAGCCATTCGCTGACTTGTTCATTTTCTGCGGTTGAATAAGTGCAGGTCATGTATGCAAGATAACCTTGCGACGCTACAATTTTAGCAGAATTGGCTAAAATTATTTTTTGGCGGTTGGCATTGCTGTTGATGGTGACATGATGAAAGCAGCCGGGTGCTTTGTCTCCTTTTGCTAAGAGTGATTGACCAGTACAAGGAGCATCTACTATTACTAAATTAGCCGTTTGTGGCATCTTTTCGGCCAGTATTTTTGAATCGAGGTTGGCGGCGGCGGATGGGTTAATTTGGCAGGGTCTTAAATTAGAGATCAGCATTCCCATGCGTTTGCCTATGGCTTCGTTGCACAACAGCAATTCTCGGTTTAATATTTTTCCGATAAATATACTTTTTCCTCCGGGGGCGGCGTACATATCTAAGATTAGTTTGACTGGCTGGGGTATTGTTAACAATGTGGAGGCTACGAAGATTGAAGAAAAGTCGAGACAGTAGTAATGTACTGCTTGATGTAAGCAATGTTTTCCCGGCTGTGATTCTAAGGCTAGTCTATCTACCAATCCTGGTTACCAAGAAACTGGAATTTCTAGATCAAATGGGTTTTCTGTTGGTTTTGGTTGCACCCAAAAGATAGCAGGATTAAAAGCTTGGGGATTGGTGACGGCATGAATAAATTTTTCTTGTTCGGCGGTGTCGGCAAATAAGCTGCGGCTGAGTTTAAGCAGGAGATTCGACGGTTTTTCCATGTTCGAGGAGATATGATAAGATGGAGATTAGCAGTGACAATTGTAGATTAGATGATAATTCTTAGTGTAGAACAGTTATAGTTAACTTGGGAAGAATGGATGCAAATGTTGTTGCGTCTATCAAACCCATTACTTTTGAGCGTTCGAGTCGGGCTGCACCTGAGTATCAATCGAGATACTTTTTGCCGATCGCACAACTCGGAACTATTATCGAAGTGTATAATCTAGGAGCAAACTACTATTATTTTATCTGCAAAATAAAAATTACATGAGTCCGGCGACTGAAACCACTCCTAAACTCGCTTGTATGATAGATCCTACACGTTTAAGAGTGTCTACAATATACTATGTTTTTTTGCCATCACCTACTTGATGGCTAATGAGTAATGACTGAGGACTACTTACTAATAACGAAGAATCTATGAAAATTGTCTTTTTTGGCACTCCCGATTTTGCTGTTCCTACTTTATCCAGTTTGCTAAGTCACCCAGAATTTGAGGTTGTGGGTGTGGTGACTCAGCCGGACAAACGCCGGGGAAGAGGGAATCAATTGATGCCTTCACCTGTAAAAGATGTGGCTTTAAATCACAGTCTCCGGGTTTGGCAGCCGCAGCGAATCAAGAAAGATGCTGAAACAATTGCCAAATTGCGGGAAGCGGAGGCGGAGGTTTTTGTGGTGGTGGCTTACGGCCAAATTCTTTCTCAAGAAATTCTGGATATTCCTAGTTTGGCTTGCGTTAACGTTCACGGTTCAATTTTGCCGAAGTATCGCGGTGCCGCGCCGATTCAGCGCTGTCTTTTTGACGGGGAAAAGACAACAGGAATTACTACTATGCTGATGGATGCTGGGATGGATACTGGGGCGATGCTATTGAAGGCTTTTGCTGGTATTTCGCTGTTGGATAATGCTGATTCTTTGGCGGATAGGTTGGCGGAAGTTGGGGCGGATTTGTTGATAGAAACTTTGGTGAAATTGAGGGACGACAAAATTGAAGCTGTTCTTCAAGATGATGCTGAGGCGACTTATGCGCCGATGATTAAGAGTGCAGATTATGTGCTGGATTGGTCGAAAAGTGCGATCGACCTTCACAATCAAGTTAGGGGCTTTTTCCCCGATTGCACGACGACTTTTCGTGGCAATTCTTTGAAGGTGATAGCTACTGTCCCCGTCGGGCCGGAATATTGGCTGCAATTACCGCCAGATTTGAGAGTTTTGGAACGCGAATGGCCTGTTTTGGATCAGTTGTCGGGCGCAAATGGGGAAGTTGTGAAGGTTGTGAAGGGCTTGGGGGCGATCGTCCAAACCGGCGATGGTTTATTATTGTTGCGGGAGGTGCAGTTAGCGGGGAAAAAGGTGCAGTCGGGGGTGGATTTTGCCAATGGAACTCGGTTGGCGACGGGCGAGATTTTTGGGGGTTAAATAGTATATTTAGGGCGGGCAAGATACCCACCCTACAATATTTGGCAGCAAAATCATCCTGTATTAGATGCGCGATTCTTGACCTAAACGGAACTTACCCCCTGCGGGGTAGTTCCGTGGAACTCGAACGCATACTAGCTGTAGGTTTTGCCAATTCGATCGGCTTGCTTGCGTAGCCATGTAATTTCAGAATTTTTTAAGATTGTTTAACTGCAAAGCGTGAGAGAATTGTAGTCATGCACATCGAAAGAGTCCCCAACCGCAATTCCCCACCCGCCGTCCTCTTACGTCAATCCTATCGAGAGGATGGAAAAGTGCGTAAGCGTACCCTAGCTAACCTCTCAAAATTACCCGATGATGCCATTGAAGGGCTGCGAATTTTACTTAAAGGTGGCACTGCGATCGATCGTTTAGAATCAGCTTTTGACATCCAACGTTCGTATCGGCTCAATAAGTAGGGGGAGCAGTTATTCTAGTTGCCAAGACAAGCCCAAGGGATGAAGAGAAGATGTTT
>NZ_JAUBRO010000086.1:0-15950 GCF_036701945.1 Microcoleus sp. MON1_C1
AAATATAATCTTTTCAATTTTCCTAACTTGAAAAGATTTGATGCCTTTTCACAATTCATATAGGATTGCTATATAATCCGCTAAAACATCCGGTTTAATTTTTAGCAGGCGATTACCCGCTCCTCGTTCAAAAATAACTTTGCGGGTGATAAGACTGTCGAAGTATCGCTGAAGTTCTGTGGGATTTCTACATCCAACCTTTGCTCGAAGCCACTCAATTACCGCAGCATCTTCTCGATTTACCGTATTAAACAATGCAGTCCATCGCAGTAGATTGAAGACTTGTTCACGGGGAATGTTCTGTTGTTGTGTAAGAATTTCTTCTAAATATTCAGATGCTAACCCGTCTGCCTCTTGCGGCATTGTCTCAAGATTACCTTTGCTCTCTAACAGTTTGACGGCGATCGCCATCCAGAGGGGATAGCGATCATAATGTTGAGCAATCCAAGTAGCAGATTGTGTTTTCCAATCCGCTGTCTGTTCTTGCAAAACTCCAAATTCCAGGAGTTCTTGACAGAAAGCAACTGCTGCATTTGTTTCGAGAGGTTCTAATGGCAACTGTTCAACTATCTGACCTGTCCTTTTCTTCTGAAGATATTTCAAAACTGGATCATTAGGGGAACGAACAGCAATAGCAACTTTCCAAGTCTTAGCACGACCTACAGAAATTTGTTCTACTAGCTTTTTTAAGACTTCTGCATCATCAGGGTCATCAATTAAAAGCAAAGTAGGACGTTCGGGAATTAATCCCATAAACCATGAAGGGTTTGTCATCATAGTTGCTACATTTGCCCAAAGTATTTCCCAGTCATCTGGTAAAGCTTGAGTTTCTGCACCTTCCAGAAGAAATCGGGTTTTACCAATGCCTCCAGCCCCATGAACCACAAGAATTTTCTTTGAATCATTTAGAAGAAAATTTTTGTACTGTTCTAATTCTTTTTCTCTGCCCTGATAACAAGTATCTAGGGCATGAGGATGAGAGAATTCTTGCAATTGCACCTGTTCACGTGCTTCAGCAATTCCTAAGAAAACTCGTGTTTCTCCACCAAAATAAGCTTGCTTCAGGTCAGGATATTTGAGCAGCTTTGTTTCAATTACTGATTTCTCCCAGTAAGTTGCTGTCAACCCCAATTTATCGAATTCTGGTTTAACCTCTTTATTCCATTTCAGTTCATCAGTTGGATTAAACGCAACATTACTTATCAAAATCCATTTTTGTACTCCCCGCCAAACCTCCTGCGCTGGACCAGGCGTTGATTGATATTTAGCAATCTTCGTAGCCTCGTTTTTAGCATCTTTGATAGCTGAAGAAGTAGACTCGTTTTGATGAAACTTCATTTGGTAAATAGTAAGCCCATCTCCTGAACGTGCATCCTGGGCAAAATCTTTCCCAGGGCGAACATAAAGACGAGCTTCGTGATCCTCAAGACGAATGAGGGCACAAATCAAATGTTCAAATGTAGAACCGCTTCTAATTAGTCCCCAATTGATATCAGACATAGAACTTGATTCGATACAACGGGTATTTGGCTTCAACTATTCTGGCGTACTTGACAAAATGCTATATTAATCGAGTATAATGCTCTTTTCTTAATCTCACCACTAACCCTCTACCATATTTTAGAACACTTTAACACTAGCCTCGTTTCTCCGGGTTGTATATTACGGTAGCCTAGCTCTGGCTGGTGGGTGTAGAATACAGCATGCGCCATTGGGTTCAAGATGGGACTGGACAAAATTAGCCCGTTCCTTCGCTGACTGTCATACAGCGCGAGCGCACAAATTTGTTTGGTAAGCGTGATTATGCTTTGCAACGCCTGCTTTTGGGTAATGCTTTGAGACGAAATATTGCCGCCTAGTTGGACGCCACACGAGCAAGTTGAGACGGAACTCGCTGGACTGAAACAAAATTCAACCGCTGCCAGGGAACTACCAGAAGCGGCCGACTTGCTTAAGCAGTTGAAAGCCTAGCGTAAAAAGTCTGGCGTTACATTCTCAGACGTGGAGCTGCTTTTGGAGCTACTCGAAAGCTAAGGTGATAAAACTTTACTGTCGCCTATTGATACGGTGACTGTAAGCCTGTGCTCGTAACTTTAAGGAAGCTGTTGCGCGACTTTACGGTGCTAGCCACACCGAACAAGGCACGACTTCCTCAAACATTGTATATTTAGGATTTAAATAATCAAATTAACTGCCCCTCAAGAATACAGAACTACAAAGTATAGGACGAAAAGAATATGGGCTTGTTGATGTTGTTGATTTCGCTAATATTAGGATTTATAGTTACGATCGTTATTAATCGGGTAAGGACGATGTATTATTGTTTCCTATTTATTATTTTCGGAATATGGCTTTTAATACATTATTGGGACTCTTTGTTTCCAATTATACAGGTTATAGAATTTGTAATTATATTCCGATTTTTAACTGTTTTGGCTTTCATATTTGTCCGTTTAGTTGTGGTGCCCAGGAATAAGCCGTGAAACTCCTAACCATTTTGTTACCCGACTAGGGGATAATGACTTCAGGAAAAAATTATGAATAGCCTTCTACGTTCCCTGGCGCTGATGGCGCTGATTGATAGCATCAACCCCAATGCGATGGCAGTGCAGGTTTACCTGTTAAGTACGCCAAAACCTGTTGTTCGCTCTATTGCTTTTATCCTTGGAGACTTTGTTGCTGCCTGGATTGCTGGTATTTTATTAACATCTGGAATTACCCAAGTGATTATTCGGATGTTCAATCTTTTGGGTGATGTAATTTATGTGCTTCAGTTCATCCTTGGTGTTGTACTAATTGTTATTGGATACCACTTGAGCAAATTCGCAAATCAACTGACAACGACAAAGCGTCCTAGATCGCTCAAGCCAATTCACACATTCCAACTGGGAGCTACAATGGCATTTGTGGAAGCTCCAACGGCACTGCCTTATCTGGCGGCGATTGAACAGATCACTCGCGAAGACCTTCAGTTACCTGAACTCCTAGGCGTTCTCGCTTTCTACAACCTCATTTTTGTCTTTCCACTGATTGTTCTACTAGGAATGTATCTCGTCCTCCGCAACAGCGCTGCCACCTTATTAAATAACATTCATCAATCAGTCACAAAGTGGTTCCCAAAGATTATGGGCGCCATTTTCATTGTCTTTGGTTTTGTACTCATAGCTGATTGTATTGCTCACATCTTTGGTCACTCAATCGTATAGCTGTGTTTTCTCTGGCTACCTTATCAAAGAATCCCACATCGGCACTAGCTGAGTCACGCTCTTGTTGTTGGGTCAATCGGTCGGTTGCTCTATCTAGGCGTGTTACTGTCCCCAGTGGCGATCGCGTTTCATGTCAATCAGCAATCGCGGGTCTAACAGTTAGACACTAGGACGTAATAGCTCCTTTTTTTTGGGCGTTGCAAGTTGAGAATCAACGGTTACAGAATGCGTTAGGTAACTCAGGGCAAGAACGCGCCGATCGAGACGCAAATAAAAAATCGGCTCCTGGCGTTGAAGTTTCGCTCGATGGTAACGAAGTTAATCCTTTGCCAATGCGACTGGTACTCAAGGAGCTCTGGGGGGATTTGTTGAATAAAGTCAATGCTATCAGGGTACTGTGTCTAATCGGATAGCAGCTCAATCGCCTCTTGGATTTGGGTAATTGGATTGTTATCAAAATCAACCTTGATTTGATTCGACATTTGCTTGAGTACCTCTGGTATTTCGGTTATTTGATTGTTAGCGAGGTAGAGGCGTGTCAGATCCGACAGTTGCCCGATTGCATCTGGGAATTTGGTTATCTGATTGTGACACTCGGTCAAGCTGTGTAAGATTGGACATTTGCCCTATGGTTTCTGGGACTTTAGCTATTTGATTGTGACGCTCGGTCAAGCTGTGTAAGATTGGACAGTTGCCCTATAGTTTCTGGGACTTTAGCTATTTGATTGTGGCCGAGGTCAAGCCATGTCAGATTGGATAGTTGCCCTATGGTTTCTGGGATGGAAGTAATCTGATTGTCATGGAGGTAGAGCACTGTAAGATTGGACAGTTGCCCGATGTTTTCTGGGATTTTAGTTATTTGATTCCGACCGAGGTAAAGCAGTGTAAGATTAGACAGTTGCCTGATGGTTTCTGGGATGGAGGTAATCTGATTCAGACCAAGCTCAAGCCGTGTCAGATTCGACAGTTGCCCGAGCGTCTCTGGAATGAAGGTAATCTCATTGCTACTGAAGTCAAGCCACGTCAGATTCGACAGTTGCCCAACCGCATCTGGGATGGAGGTTATCTTATTGTAATTAAGCTTAAGCTTTTTCAGATTCGACAATTGCCCGATTGCCTCTGGGATGGAGGTAATCAAATTTCTAACGAGGTAAAGCTCTGTCAGATAGGTACACTTGACAATTTCCGAGGGCAATTCATTCAGAGCCAGCCTTGACAAATCCAGTCGCATCAATTTTTCATCGATAACCCGCCCAATTCGTCGCACTGCTTCCTCTCGGGTCATGTCCCTTGTCTCTCTATAGTATTTATTTTATTGTGACAATAATTTTTGTTTGGTGGATAAAGGCAGGAAGAATCAGGATACAGCAGGAGTTAGAACACCATAATGCCGTGTCTCTACAATTAATCAGGCGATGAACATATTCAAAGTTAAAATCAAAGATAGCATAATACTTCTATTACTAACATCTAAATCTGATTCTCTGGTAACGTAACTATCAACTTGGATTTGGACATCATTATAGCAAGTCTTTTCATGGTTAAAATTTCATTATAATTAAGAAAAAACATCATTTGTATAAAGCGGTCTGAAAAACAGAGATTCTGTAATATAATTTTGAAATCTATGCAGTTTCAATCGATTGCATCATGCCACCAATGCCAACAGTCACCGTCAAGTCAGGATACAAGCCACAATCTATCGATACCAGCATTGAAGCTGACGTGCTGATGTTTCAGCTATTGCGACAGTTAACGCACCAACAAAAAGTACAACGGACTTGCGCTTTCAATCAAGCGGTGCGAAGGTTGGCAATATCTGGAATAAAGAACCAGTATCCCAATGCTACTGAAGCAAAAGTTCGGCAAGAATTTATTAAAAGGTGTTTGGGTGCTGAGTGGATAGAAGTTTTATCAGACAGTAAAGATTGGGGTGAACTCGTGATTGCAGATCCGATCGAATTAGCGCAAAAAATAGCCAGCATCTTGCTACCGCTGAATATTCCCTATGTGGTGGGAGGTTCGGTGGCAAGTTCGCTGTTGGGAGAAAACAGATCTACGCAAGACTTGGACTTAGTGATTGATTTGGAATCGCAAACAGCACAGAGACTAATTGATGCCATGTCAGGTGAGTTTTACATCAGCGAGTCGGCTGTGACTGAAGCGATTGCCAAGTCAAGAACAGCACCCCGCGAATCATCGTTCAATGTCATCTATTTGCATTCTATGGAGAAAGCAGACATTTTTGTGATGAGCAGCGATGACCCTTTTTCGGCTTCGGTGATGAGCCGACGCCAACTTTACCCTGTTAGCGGCTTAACAGAGGAGGGAATCTACATCTACTCCCCCGAAGATATCGTCTTGCAAAAACTCAGTTGGTACAAACTAATTCCTGGCGGTTCTCAAAAGCAGTGGAGGGATGTGTTGGGAGTTTTGAAGGTGCAAGGGGAACGACTCGATATCGCTTACTTAAACCAGTGGGCTGTTACACTCCAACTAACAGATTTGCTCTCTGGAGCGTTGCTTCAATCAGGATATTAAGAGTAGGTAATTTAGAATGAAACAAGACAAACAACAGCTTGCTATTGCTAAGAAAATCCAAAAATGGATTCAAACCACCCAAGAAGTTGAAAAAACTCGATTTGCCATACCAATAACCAGGCTGACGAGTATCAAAAGTCTGTGCGTTGATGAGGTTGCTGCCAAAAAGTTTGCGCTCTACATTGCTCGACTGGTGCAGCAACAGATAAATCAGGCGATTTGTCCCGAACATTTCACAGATGAAGAATGGGCACAGCAACAACAATTAGTGGATGAAGCAATCACACTGATGCAAAGTTACTTAGAAAATCCTAGTTACGAAAGCAGGCAATCTCTCAGAAACTTATTGAGAGACATTGATGGCTTGCAAGGGGATGACTACCGTAATTTTAGGTGGGCGACGGTTCGCTTTGTCCGCAGTGGAGATTTACTCAAGCTAGAGTATGCACTGCGCTGTTTTGTAGAGACAGATTTCCCCTATTGGGTTTACTTGCCTAGCTAGAGAATATGTAGAAGGCTATGGATTGCAATCTGGTTCAGGTATCGTGGCTGAATCAATACCCAAGTTGTTGGAGGTAGCAGAATTTTGGTGTCAGTATTATTTCGATCTGAGTTTGAACGAGAAATTTCCCGACGGGGGCGATCGCTCCGTTCGACCCAACCCGTGAGAATTTTCAGCAGATTGAGGGTTTGTTAAGCCTGCAACCCCTAAGATTGTTAAAACCCGTGCCAAAACTCAGCACCTAATTCTATAACTTCTGCCGTGACAGAGCGGGTGTGCCACTAACAATCTAGGCGGGAAAACGCAACTTTCCCTATCTAGGACTTAGAAGTGCTACCCGTAGAGTTGATTAAAAATAAAACTCTTATTCTCTATAATTTTTTCTGAGTTGAATAATTAAATAAATCTTAAATACTATGAAAGAAAATAAGTTTATAGCTAAACTATTTTAATATATTTAGGAGCGAGCTGTATGTTTCAGTATTTTGTAATGATTCCTTCCCTTATTGAAGAAAAAGACGTAGACAAAGAAAACCTAAATTCGTCGATGCAAGTTGCTAAGTACAATTTTAATCTAGGCTTACAAGTAGGGGATGACCTTGAGCTGATTCTTCACTACGGTGACGAATGCTTTTCGTTTGCAAGTAAGGTTGTGAAGATATTAAAAGTTATAGAAAACGACAAAGAAAGACTTGATGATATTTTCAAAATCGAGGCTCATGTAGAGATTTCGGACAAAGAAGATTTTGTAAAAGTTCGAGAAATTCTTAAGGGGCTGAATTCATCGTCTCGCTCTGGTTTCCATCCAATGGGTTTTTCTAGCTAGTGAGGAGGGTAAATAGAATTTATCAGTTTGCGGGCAATCTTATGTTCAAAAATCTTGTGATTCGTCTAATATTCACTGCCGGAGTTTTCTTTCCTTCTTTTTCTGGTGGGAGCGTTGCTACTCCGTTGCTCCAAGTTCAAAATCCCTTGCCATATCCGGCGGCTGACAAAAATGGAGACTACCACATTATTAACGGAAATAGTGGAGTCATGCCTTTTGTGTGGGAAGTCGTAGATCCAGAAGGTTTGAATGTTCGGTGTCAAAATAGGACTAATCAAAGTAACCGACTGGATCAGCTTGAGTTGCCAGTTGATAGGATTATACCAACTGGAGAAAGATTTGAAGCTGTTGGAATTTCTCTTGACCGACGGGGAAAACCTTGGATATGGGTGGGTAGCCATTCTATGAGTAGCACTCTCTGCTGGGTCAGAGCTAATACAAGTTATGTTAAACCGTTTCAAAGAAGGTAGTCGTGCATAAGTAATGATGAAACTCGCTCTAAGCCTATCTGTGTAGGGATTGAGGGAGCAAAAATTGTAACTCTTGCACCACTATCTCACAGAATTGATCGCAACATCCAATAGCCTTTCTCACTAAGAAGACAATAGCCAAAATCCGCTGCACTATGGTTGTGGCGGGTTTACTTCTTAAAAAACACTGCACTTTATACCCGCACCTGTGACGCAAAAAAACTAGACCCGCAACACTCCCACCGTGCCAGCCACGCTTAAGGTGCAACTCTGGGAACGTTACTCTTGCCAGCCATCTCATCAGTATTTCCCCGCCTAAAGCTTGTAACCCTTGTCGCTACGTCAGGATATCGGTACAAGCTGTTTCAAGGGGTTTCTGCACGATTGCTACTCAAACCTTTGTCATTGCTCTGCTTCAGGTTTAGGTTCCTTCGGTTTTTTCTCAAAGACTTGGATATTTGGCTCTAATAGCACAAAGCCGTTAGAGGTTGATTCACCCATCTTGCCACCGATAGCAGCCACCCACTGGGGATAGTTGGTAGCAGCATCCTCAAGCTTCTTCCATATTTTTGGTTTAACAGTAACGGACACTACCCGATCGTCACAGTCAAGCTCAAAGGTTTTCCAGTTGTCTTTGTTAGTCTCTACGTTATTCGGGAGTTCGTTAATTTTGATGATGAGTTCAAGCTTGCCAATTGTCATAGGTAGTTTCGTTGGTTTTTTGGTACTTTGTCAGCTTTGTATATTTTCCCGCCTAGGAGTTGAAACCGCTACAGCTTCATCAGGGCGGGCATACCCGAAATCTAGGTCAGGAAACCGTAATTTTCTGAGTCAGAGACTAGAAATGCTAAGGTTGCTACTTACCTTCAAGCGCGCGACACAAGCGATTATCTGTCCCCAGCCGGACGGGCAGGCGGCTATTTTTCCGACGGTCTTCTAGATTGTTTTCACTTCGACAAAGGCTTAAGGGCGTTGCTTAATCAGGGTATGAATCAACTTTTCCCTTGATGTTACAAAACTCACCCTTCGAGGGCTTATAGCAATTCCGAAATTTTCCATTCATACCCTGATTAAGCAACACCAAAGAATATCAAGTGAGAGATAAACGCAGTCTAATGAGGCATTTAATTTTGGTTGGTATTTTGTGCCTACAGTTTTATCCTCTGGCATACCAAAACCTGCGGATTAAGACGTAGATGGGCAAATAAACCTTTAAACACCTTTACGGAAGCGCTTGAAGCATTTCGGACAGCAATATCTTTTAGGTTTGTCAAGTGGCTGAATGAAAATTGGGACGTATTCTCTGCTTACAAAGCTAGTTTGGGCTTTATTTGGGCTTGAAATTTGTTTAAGTCCCGTTAAAAATATCCCTCTAGAAGTACGGTCTCGATATCCAGAAATTGAGTGGCGAAAAATCACCGGACTCAGAAATATCCTTATTTTTTCAGACATTAGATATAAATATGCTCAAAATCTGTCATCTTTAAGATATAGATTTATGGTGAGTGTTTATTCCTTTTCTAAGCTCTTTGTATTTTAGATAACAAATTCTAAAAGAATAAGCCTGAATAATATATTTGCTTTGATCTAGAAGGATCAGGGGATTACAGACATTTACCATAAAAAAGCAAGCTATGCCGAATCGACGTGATTTTCTTCTTGGTGGGACTGTAGCTGCGGCTGCGACCTTGTTACCAAATAAATTGACTGCTCAAACTCCAACCAATCGACCGGAAATGGCAGCTTTACAGGAAGGATATGTGGGACAGTATCAGGGTGGTGTGTACTTACTGCCAGCCAATGATGAGACAGTCCAATGGGGTTGGTTTAATAATGCAGAGACACCCCGCGCTCGGATTAAATCAGGGGACACCGTTGTCATGGAAACCATGATGGCTTCCATGAATCAAGTTTTGCCGGGGGTATCGATCGAAGAAATTACTAGACTGCGGGTAAATAATCCCGGTCGTGGACCCCATACGATTACAGGGCCGATCTTTGTAGAGGGCGCAGCACCCGGAGATACTCTCAAAGTCAAAATTAATCGGATTGTGCCTCGTACCTATGGCTCGAACTGGAACCTGCCGGGTAATCTTGCCCTAGGGCAATTCCCAACTAGCTTCCCTGAACCCCAAGTAAAACATTTCTTCCTTGACCTCAAGCGTGGGGTTACAGAATTTTTGCCGGGGATTGAATTACCTGTGCGTCCGTTCCCCGGTATTCTTGGGGTGGCGAGGGCTGAAAGTGGACAATATAGCACCGTACCCCCTGGACCTTTTGGCGGAAACCTCGACTGTAGAGAACTTGTAGAAGGCACAACGATTTACTTACCAGTGTTTGTGGATGGAGCTTTATTGTGGTCTGGGGATTCCCATGCGGTGCAAGGTAATGGTGAGATTAATTTAACAGCGATCGAGTCTGCCTTTAATGAACTGAACCTGACTGTAGAAGTAATTAAGGGTAAACGCCTGACTTGGCCACGGATTGAGTCAGATACTCATTGGATAACGATGGGTTATGATCGAGACCTCAATATTGCGATCAATATTCTGGAAGAAGAAACCCTAAAATTTCTTGCTGAATCTAAAGGCTTAAACACTACTGAAGCTCGTCAATACATGGCAAACTACGGTGATTGTCGAGTAGCAGAGGTGGTCAATCAACTAAAAGGGGTCTATTGCATGTTACCGAAACAACCAACTCCAGTCCTTGCCCCTAACCCTACCACTGATACCTCAGATAGTTTTGTCACCCATGCCATCGATGGTGATGCAATGCAGGCTATGAACATGGCGGCCATGAGTCTAATTGAGAGAATGCAGACCCTAAAAGGACTTGTACCCCTTGATGCCTATTCCCTTGCCAGTTTAGCCATGGATGCACGGATTGGCAAAATAGAGCCGGGAGCAAAACATCTACATTGCTTGATGCCCAAGTCTCTCTGGGTCAGAAGTTAACAGCAGTTTGCGTTCAGATAAGTGGTGGTGCGATCCCCCTAAATCCCCCTATGTCCTTTGGACAGGCTACGCCAACAAAAGGGGGACTTGAAGATCATTAACTTGGCTTACCAGAATTAAATGGCGTTGCTGATTTAGGGTATGAAGGGCTAAATATGCAAGTCAGAGAAACCAGTATCCACAAAACTTCGGGATTTTCAAGTTATTTTTTTCATACCCTGATTAAGCAACGCCTCTATTTACACTGATTTTTTCTATAGTTCCAAGGTGGACAAGGATTATTTTTACTCCATAGTCCTATTCGCTGCTGTTGGGCGGTAGTCTGAGCTTTACGCAATTCTTGAGCTATATTCATACATCTACCAATACCAATGTAATGTTCATAGACCCATGCTTGCCCTTCTTTCACCAATTGTAAATTAATATTTTTATTGCCGAAAACTACCAAAACTACCAATAATTTGTGTCCATATAGGTTTTTATATACAGGTTGAACTTTGATTGATGTACCTTTTGGAAGTAGTGCGTTAAGGCGATTAGATGCCTCTTTTCCACCTTCTTGATTTCTTTCAGGCGTGTCAATGCAAGCTAACCTTACTGTTATATTTTGACCGTTGCTGTTGCGAATCGTGAGGGTGTCGCCGTCGCTGACGCTGACTACTTGGGCATTAATTTGAGTGTTTGTTATCTGAGAAACCTGAGCAGTAATTGTTGGGGCGATCGGTGCGATGAACATCAGTTACTAGATTCTGTGTAGTATTTGCTCGATTCTTAATTGCTGATTTTGCTGTGGGGGTTGCCTGTTTTTTTGCAGTGCTATCTTATTTCTCGCTATGCGTAGCTCTCTAGGGATTGACAGCGCGTTTCCTGGCTTCTGATGCTTTGACATCATAACCGGAGTTAGGATTAGTTTTGTGCAATTGCATTAACAGGTCGATGTAAAATTCGTAGTAGTCCTGCACTGTGGCAAAGTATGAGCTGCGACTTTCTGGGGCGGCTATTTTACTGCGGAGATTTTCAATTAATTTGAGAGAGGCTTCAATATCATTGAGAGCTTCGGTAAAATTGCCTAGCGATCGTTTGACAACAGCCATGCTGTAAAGAGTGAGAGCTTCTTCCTCGGTTGCGCCGATTGCTCGAAAAAGAGCAAGGGACTGGTTGTAAGACTCTAGCGCTTTCTGATTTTCTCCCAAATTGGAGTATAGTAAGCCGATGTTGGTGAGCGTAAAGGCTTCCACATGGAGATCGCCTATAGCCCTGCTCAAGGGAAGGGACTGATTGAAATACTCTAGCGCTTTTTGTTCTTCTCTCACCTCATTGTATATACCGCCGATGTTGTTGAGGGTTAGAGCTTCCCCAGCGCGATCGCCTACAGCCCTTCTCAAGGACAGGGACTGGTTAAAATACTCTAGCGCTATGTAGTATTCTCCCAATTCTGCGTATAATAAGCCGATGTTGTTGAGGGTAACGGCTTCCCAACGGCGATTGCCCACTGCCCGACTCAGGGGAAGGGACTGCCTGTAATACTCTCTTGCTTTTTGTTTTTCTCCCAACTTATTGTACACTAAGCCGATGTTGTTAAGGGTGATAGCTTCCGCATTGCGATCGCCCACTTTCCGACTAAGGAGAAGGGATTGGTTGAAATACTCTTTTGCTTTTTCTTTGTCTCCCCAATTTGCGTATACTAAGCCGATGTTGTTGAGAGTAGTAGCTTCCCCACGGAAATCGCCTACAGCCCTGCTCAAGGGAAGGGACTGATTGAAATACTCTAGCGCTTTCGAGTTTTCTCCTAAATCTGCATACCTTAAGCCGATATTGGTGAGGGTAATAGCTTCTTGCTTGCGATCGCCCACTCCCCGACTCAGAGCAAGAGACTGGTTGTAATATTCTAGCGCTTTCTGTTTTTCTTCCAATTTATAGTAAACCTCGCCGATATTGTTGAGGGTAATAGCTTCTTGCTTGCGATTACTCACTCCTCGACTCAGGGGAAGAGACTGGTTGAAATACTCTAACGCTTTTTCTTTTTCTTCTAAATCATCATAGACAACGCCAATCCTGGTGAGGGTGCTAGCTTCCCCATCCCGATCGCCCACTGCCATAAATAGTTTTAATGCTTCTTCATATTTGACAATCGCACTTCTTTTTGCTTCCGTTGTTCCTTGTTCTTCGAGTTTCTCTGCTTCTTCATATACTTTTTGGGCAGCCTCCTTACTGTTAGTTTGTGCAGTTTGTACAACTTTACCAACGGGCACGGCTGTCACTGGGTGACTTAGCTGAACCGAAAATGCGATCGACATACCAGCCAAAAACCATTGAGCGCGATCGAACATAGCCACCCCTTTTGTGTTTTTGTCAATCTTAATCACTAGCTCGTTTAGTGTAAAGGCAGGAAGAAGTCATGGTGATCGAACCTCAAGCTTTCTGAGCATCCCGCATCCTTCGATTTACGTGATAAATGGTTGAAATACCTGCGGTTTTCGGTTGCCAGTAATAAGCAAATCTTCTGCTAGATTGTACGTTTTGAGTGATCGCACATTTGGCACTGTCTCGGCTCGGATTGTCGTACTCTTGCGGTGCGACTAACGATTCAATCTCCCAGGTACTAACCTGGAAGGTTGAATTGACCACTTGGAGCTAAAGCTTGAGACAATCTTGTTATCCCTATCAAAACTGCAAGCTCATGAAAATTCCATCATGGCCCGCGTGGTTTCCTTATCCTATCTCATGGTTGAGGGGTTTCGCTCTTTTCCAGAGTTTTATCTTTTTTAATAACAGCATTCCAGTTAGCCACCCTTATGATCTTTTGATATTACTGCCAACTATTTGGTTGGCGCCACCCCTCCTATTTACCTTCTTCCACTACCTGATTGCGACAATAGTTGAAGCAGCCATTACAAACCTACCAAGTCAGGTGCCGAACTACGATCGCATCCATCAATGGCTTATCAGCAAGCGATGTGCGGGAGCTGGGCGACATTGCAGGGAAGGATGGAATGCCCTCGTAATTCTATCTTTCACTTGGTGCTTATGGTCTTGGGTTAATAAGCTTATTTTTACCATACCCTTTGTTCGAGAGTCTTCAATTTCGGAGTCAGCCATTGCCCACTTCTTTTTACCTGTGACCGCCGTCTACCTCTATCAATGCGATCTTTGGGAACATCAGCGATGGGCAACAAAGCAAGAAAGGCAATCACAGAATCCCACCTCACCACCTCCAGACCCAATAAAGCGGCGGGTAAAACCTGCTAAGCAAATAGCCCACGAAATTGCTGACTGGTACGTGTTCCGATCTGGTAAGGCCGAGGGTCCGTATACCGCATTACAACTGTGGGAGATTCAGAAAATTACAGCTCGCACAAAAGTTAGGCGGGGAGAAGCTGATTGGCAGCGCGCCGGTGAAATTTCAGAACTGACCAAATATCTTACACAACAATAGATAGACCTTGCTTTTGGAGTACAACAAATTAGAAATTTGAAAGCATCCTGAGTAAAGCGGTTCCGATCGTACTTTTTCCAGAATCGCAACCCATGCCAGCACTCAGCACCTAATTCTACAATTTCTGCCGTGACAGGGCAGGTGTGCCACTATTTCCCGTCTAAAAAAGGTTTTGAGTGCTTTTAGGTTTTGTTCTAA
The DNA here is from genome assembly GCF_036701945.1 of Microcoleus sp. MON1_C1. Classification (NCBI taxonomy): domain Bacteria; kingdom Bacillati; phylum Cyanobacteriota; class Cyanophyceae; order Oscillatoriales; family Microcoleaceae; genus Microcoleus; species Microcoleus sp. MON1_C1. Next base: position 14,137 of record NZ_JAUBRO010000086.1, read on the forward strand.
TTGTCCGGCGATCCTAGTCGGTGTTCTTTTAATCCCTACCAAAAAAGCGATCGGCTCAGGGTGTAGGGTGAGATATGCGGGGTTGCAGGGTCAGGTCAGAATACTGAACTTTCCCCGCCTAGGGCTTGCAACCGCTACAGATTCCTTAGCCTATTTATATATTGTCAGCTTCGGCAGTTGTCTAACCGCTTCTGGGATAGAGATAGAGGTAATCGGATTTCCTGTAATCCGAAGCTCTCTCAAATTGGACAGTTGCGCGAGCGCCTCTGGAATAAAGGTAATCTGATTGCATTCAAGGCCAAGGTAAGTCAGATTAAACAGTTGCCCGAGCGTCTCTGGAATAAAGGTAATCTGATTATTTCTGAGGTCGAGCTCGTCCAGCTCGGAAAGTTGCCCGAGTGCTTCTGGGATCAAGGTAATGTAATTTTTACTGAAGTTAAGCCTTCCCAAATTAAACAATTGCCCAATCACTTCAGGAATGGAGGTAATTTGATTGTCAGAGAGCCAAAGGGTTTCCAGATTCAACAGTTTCCCTAGCGTCTCTGGAATCGAGATAATTTGATTTTTACTGAGGTCAAGCTCTGTCAAATTCGCCAGTTGCCCCAATGCTTCTGGGATGAAAGTAATCTGATTTTCATCGAGGTTAAGTAATCTCAGCTTTGGCAAATGCCCAAGCGCTTCTGGAATGAAAGTAATCTGATTCTTACTAAAGTCAAGCTCTGCCAAATTTGACAATTGTCCAAGCGCTTCTGGAATGAAGGTAATTTGATTATCACTGAGGTTAAGCTTTGTCAGATTCGACAATTGCCCAAGCGCTTCTGGAATAAAGGTAATTTGATTGTTACTGAGGTTAAGCTTCGTCAGATTCGACAGTTGCCCGAGCGCCTCTGGGATGGAAGTAATCTCATTGCTACTGAGGTCAAGCCATGTCAGATTCGACAATTGTCCAAGCGCCTCTGGCATGGAAGTAATCTGATTCTTACTAAAGTCAAGCCCTGGGAGATTCGACAATTGTCCAAACGCTTCTGGGATAGAAGTAATCTGATTCCTACTAAAATCAAGCCGCGTGAGATTCGACAATTCTCCAAGTGCTTCTGGGATGGAAGTAATCTGATTCCTACTAAAATCAAGCCATGTCAGATTCGACAATTGTCCGAGTGCCCCTGGGATGGAAGTAATCTGATTCCTACTGAGGCTAAGCTGTGTGAGATTCGACAATTGCCCGAGCGCCTCTGGAATGGAGGTAATCTCATTGCTCCTGATGTCAAGCTGTGTGAGATGCGTACACTTGCCAATTTCTGGTGGCAATTCTTTCAAATCCAGTCCCGACAAATTCAGTTGCCTTAATTTTTTATTGGTAGCTCGCTCAATCCGTCGCGCTGCTTCCTCTAGCGTCATGTTTCTTGTATCTCCATAGTATTTATTTTCATGAAATCAGAATATTTCTGGTTTTTATTTGGCTCTCTAGCTTTCAGAAGTGGGGCATCATTTTGAGACAACGGTGCATTAAGTATCTCGTCAACCAACTCAGCCTTAACAATCTAGCTTTCGATACAGAAATTAGAAGGTTGCGGTATGAGTGTTAGACAGTCTGTAAGACCAGCGTAAGGCACCTTAACCCAGCAAAGGTTTGTCTACTGTTTCCCGATCACGTTCTACAGTCCATTTCCAGATAATGCTAGGAGCGCACAACAAGTAAGTGCGATCAACTTTGGTAACTTCATGTGTTTCTGTGCAGCTATAGCAATCCTATATGAATTGTGAAAAGGCATCAAATCTTTTCAAGTTAGGAAAATTGAAAAGATTATATTTAG